>CAZNSB010000038.1:0-18996 GCA_964575155.1 uncultured Planctomycetaceae bacterium
GCCGGGGCGGATGCCCGTCGCCAGCAAGGCCAGCATCAAGGCGCTGGTCCCGTCGCTGCACCCGACGGCGAAGCGCGTGCCGACATAGCGGGCCATCTTTTCCTCGAATCCCTTCAGCGCCGGCCCGCCCACGAACGCGCCGCGATGGATCAGGTCGGCCACCGCCGCGACGATCTGGTCCTCAACGTCTGCGTACTGCGCAGGAATGTCCACGAACTTCACGGCGGGCCTCTCAGCCATCGTCTCGCACCTTCTTCTGCTCGTTGGATGCCGCGATCCAGTCCCATAGAGGAGAGGGGAACGCCTCACGCAAGATCGCCAGGTTCGGCAGCAGACAGTGCCCGCCCATCACACCGGGGAACTTGTTGTCGATGCGGAAATCGTCTGTCTGTAACCGGGCGAACGCCATCAGTTCCCCGTAGCCCACACCGCAACGGTCGCCCAGGCGCTCCACCTCCTGCGCCCACGCGATAAGGTACGCGAAGCACGTTGTCGCCAGCAGCTTCGTCAGCTCCCCCGCCAGCGGGCACGACAGCCGGATGACGTTCTCCGGCGGGTGGCCCATCGCCACCAGCACCTCCCTGGCCTTGGCGAACGCTGCGTCCGAACGCGTCGCCACGAACTTCGGATGGCGCAGCATGTCGCCGCGCATGTGGTCGCCCCGGTGCTTGCCGTGGACCTGGGCGTGCACGACTCGATCGGCTCCGATGCGTTCCACCAGCTTGTCCGTCGTGCCCGGGAAGGTCGAGGAGTGCACCAGCACAATCTCTGGAGCGTACTTCTGCACGTACCCCGCGGCGACGGCGACGAAGTCATCCAGGCCTGCCGGGATGGCCACGTGGAGGGCCGTCACCGGGTATTGCGGAACCGCCGCCGGGCCCGAGGTGGGATCTTCAGCGACCACCTGCGCGAACGCGCCGCGGCACAACTGAAGGATTGGCCCTCCGACTTCGCCGCACCCGGCCACAACCACCGTCTGTTGAATCAGGCGCATCCGCTACCTCCGATACTTCCGGGCGGGCACGCCCATCACCGTCTCCCCCGGCGCGACGTCTTTCGTCACCACCGCGCCGGCGCCGATCAGGCTGCCCGCCCCCAGCCGAACCCCGCACAGGATAATCGCCCCCGACCCGATCGACACGTCATTCTCAACGAACGTTTCCTCCGCGACCCAGTCGGGGTTGTTCACCTTCGGGCGCCGGTCGTTTATGAACAGCACCCCGTGCCCGACGAAAACGCGGTCCGCAACGTGGACCCCCTCACAAATGAAGCTGTGGCTCTGCACCCGGCAGGCCCGTCCCACCGTCGCGTTCTTCTGAATCTCCACGAACGGGCCGATGAACGTCATCGACCCCACCGCGCAGCCGTACAAATTCACCAGCTCCGGGTGGGGGATCTTCACGTCCTCGGCCAGTTGGCAGGAATCCGCTATCGGCATGCTTCCAGGCCCTTCACCACGTTGATCCCGTCCTCGATGCCCGTCAGCGGCTGGGTGCCGTCCCGGATGCATTCCATGAAGTGCAGGGCTTCGTTCATCAGGGGCTCGGACTGATCGCTGATGAGGATTTCCTGGGTCCCCTCGTCATGATGGACGTACTTGTCGCCCTGGCGGGCGGGCTCGGCCCACTTGCGATGAAAGACGATCCGCGTGTGGCCCAGGTCCCACTCCAAGATGCCCCGGTCGCCGACGGCGACCAGCTTCCTCGTCTTGTCGGGGTAGGCCCAACTGAGAAAGGCATTGCACACGGTCTTGCCGTAGGTGGCCGTCACGTACGACACGTCCTGACTTGGGTTTACGTCAGCCTGCACGTTCTCGGGAAAGTCCCCGCACAGGTAGTTGAAGATCGACAGGTCATGCGGCAGCAGGTCGAAGACCACGCCTGCGTCCTGATACTGCCCGAAGCTGGTCCGCACCGTGTAGATCGTGCGGACGTCGCCGACCAGCGGCATCGACTCCTTGAACCGCCGCACCGCCGGATGGTAGATAAACGTGTGCCCCACCATCACCAGCCGCTTCGCGCGCTCGGCCTCGAACTTGATCCGGTAACACCCCTCGAGGTTGGTCGCCAACGGCTTCTCCACGAAGACGTGCTTGCCGGCGGCAATGGCCTGAACCGCCAGGTCCGCGTGCGTCGCCGGGGGCGTGACCACGAACACGCCGTCCAGGTCCAGCTCCACCATCGGCGCATACGAGTCAAACAACTGCACCTCCGAGCCATCCAGCTCGAACCGATCCACTACCTTCTGCATCCGCTCCGAGTCGATCTCGCACGCCGCACCCAGCGCACCCAACTGCTTGAGCACGCGCACCCAGTTCGGGCCCCAGTACCCCCCCGCGCCCACTACGCCAAATCGCATGAAAACGCCTCCACACAGGACCTCTTTAGAAGCCGATCGCGCCCGACCCGATCATCGGGAAAAAACCCGACCGAGACAAGGCCAAACTGCAAGAAACGCCCGCCTGCCCGCTTGCGCCGTCTCAGAGGTCCTCACTGCCGCAGGCCGGCATGGTCAACCAGGATCCGCTGGTACAGATCGATGAGGCATCTCGACTCGTTCTCCCAGCACATCACGCGTGCTGCGGCCAGGCTGTTGCGACGATAGCGCTCGTAATCCTGCGGGTTGGCCAGGAGACGTTTGATCGCCTTGGCGAGCGAATCGGCATGCTCCGGATCGAAAGTCTCACCCGTGCCGAACTGGTCGAAGAAATCGCGGATGGGCGGCAGGTCGGCCCCTGCGGCCGGCAGTCCCGCCGCCGCATACTCGTACAGTTTGTTGGGAGCGCAGTAGTAATTGTTCCGACTGATGTTCCGATAAATCACGACGCCCACGTGGGCTGAGCAGGTGTACTCCGGCAAATCCGTATGATCGACCGGCGGATGCAGGAACAAGCGGTCCTGCACTCCCAACTGCTTGGCCAGGGCGATGAGCTGCTGCTTGTATGCCTCACTGCTGGAGCCCATGAGCACGACCGCGACATCGGCGGGCAGGAGGGGCAGGGCGCGGACGGCTACGTCCAGGCCCCGGCCTTCGCCCATGCTGCCTTGGTGCAGAACGACCCGCCGGAGCGTGGGGTTCCGCCGGCGCACGTATTCGGCGAGGCGATCACTGGGCCGATACGGGTGGAATTCCGGCACGTTGCGGACGACCGTGGGCAGGAACGGCGCGCCGTACTCCCGGCGCATGATGGCCGCCCGGTACTCGTTACATGCGATGATGCCCTCGCAGTGCCGCATCGCCCAGGTCTCGATCCGGTGGATCGGTCCGGTCCACAGCATGCGCTGGCTGCTGGCCTGATCCCGGTAGAGCTCGTGGGCGTCGTAGACGACCTTGCAGCGCACCGCCGCGCGCGCCGCCATGGCCACAGGCAGGGAGGTGTTGTCGTGCGCGTGGATCACCGTGGGGCGGAGCTGCACGCATCGCCGAAGCAGCCTCGCAAAGGCCTCGAAGTAGCGGGCGGCGTACCCGGCCTGGTTGCGCGCCAGGCCCCCCGACAGCCGCAGCGGGACCCACTCCACGTTCAGACAGAGCCGACGGCGCTGCTCGGCGGGGTCGAAGGCGAACTGCCGCCGGTCCACGCCCAGGACAGTCAGGTCGCACAGACCGGCCAGGGCCTTGCCCGCGCGCAGCACCCGCCCGTCACGAATCACCTCGTTCAGAACGATCATGCAGACGGAAGTTCTTCTCCGCACGGCTGCCCTCCCCCCGCCGTCCGCCGCGGCGGTCCTCCGGCACCGAACGGAGCCGAGGTGCGAGCCACGGAGGTCACGACCAATTCAAAACTGCGGTCCACCGCACCGATGAACTCGGCCTCGAAGACGAGCAGGGCCGAGGGGACTTCGACGCCGTAGCCGGGGCTGTAGGTATCCTTCTCCAGCCGGCCTTGGGACGGGGCGTCGTTCCACGATAGCGCCACGCAGACAGCGTCCCGCTGGATGACCCAAGCGGCGCCCTCCTGGTGCACGCTGACTGCCGGGTGAAGGTGGAAATGCCATCGCAGTCGATGCTTTCCGGTCAGGCCAAGCCGATCGCGGACGGTCCAGGTGCGGCTGGGGGGATCGTGCCGCACACCACGAATGTGGTCCCCCCCGCCGGGCAGCCGCCGATACCCGTCGTGCCGTCCCTCGAACCGTGCACCGTTCGGGCCCGACGCGAAGCACGTGCACCGGCTTCGCAAGGGACCGACCGTGGCGTGATAGTACCCAATGGAATCCACGCGCACCGGCGCCTGCGGTTGCCGGTCCACCATCACCGTGTTGTGCGCCGCCGTGCTTCGGTAATGCAGGCTGCGCTGCGGCCAGGGGGTGTAGCAGAACTGGCCCGGATCGACCAGGACATCCAGGCCGTCGATCGTCAGCACGATGGCCAATTGGTCCAAATGGGGGTGCCCGCCGACAGGTCGATACCCGGACGGGCCACAGCGGACGACCATGCGGGTGCGCCGGTCCCCCAGCACGAAGAAGCCACTCTCGGGCAGGCTCGAAGGGATTGGGCAGTCGGTCTGAGCGACCTCGGGCAGCTCCGCCGTTCCGAACAGCAGCGGCACCTCGGGGGGCACCTCTGCCGCCGGCAGCAACGCCCGAGCGAACAGGCAGTTGCCCAGGGCGTAGAGGTAACGAACGTCGGCGTCTTCCCGAGCGACCAGGGGGAACACCCGGGCGCTGTCGTTGTCGCCGACGAGCGGCATCCTCCCGGTCTGTCCGGCCAGCGCGCCCAGGGCGCGGAAGGCTGCCTCCAAGCGGCCCATCGCGGCGGCGGTATAGGGCCGACCGGCCAGGCGGCAGGCCCGCTCCCCCAGCACGGCCAACTCCAGCATCAGGCGATGGTAGGCGGTGGAGCATTCCTTGCTGAACCCGTCGGGGGCGAACTGCCGGATCGTTTCGCGGTCCAATTCACCGGCGGCGAAGTCGGCCCATTCCTCGGCCGCGGGGAAGCCGCCCAGAACCGCGCCCAGCACGGCCAGGCCGACCAGATCGCTGTAGTAATGATTGCCGCGGGGCAGCGGGCCCCACTCCAGGTTATCGCGGAGGAAGTGCCCGTGGTCGACCAGAGCGGCCCACATTCCGCGACGCGCGGCGTCCTCCCATTGGTCCCACCAGCAAGCCAATGCCGCGGTCCAACTGATCGCCCGGAGGGCGACCTCCATGGCGCAGGCCCAGTTAGGGCCCCGCCCGACGGGATTGGCCTGCATCCAGTCCCGCCACTGTCGCAGGAATGCCTCCCCGTAGCGGTCCGGGCCGGCCCAGATGAAGGAGAAGACGTGCTGAAAGCGGCTCAGCTCCCAGGGGACCTTGATGTCGCTGCCCGGCAGGCCGAGCGAGCGAGGCAGATCCAGGTAGAAGCGATCGGGCGGGAAGACCGCGCCGCCTCTGAAATCATCGTGCCAGCGGATCTTCCCGTCGGCGTTGACGACGGATACCTCTCCGCTGCCAAGCAGATCAAAGCGACCGGCCGCCGCCGCCTCCGCTCGCGTGGCGGCCGCCCGGTACAACTCGGGCCGGAAATCGGCCACGGCCCCCATGGCGGGACAGCGCCGGGCCCCCGGCCACAGGGCGCGGGCCGGGCCGGGGGAGAACCCGGCCGGCATGCCCCGAGCGTCTGTCAGGCGGGGCTGGACCCAACGGAGCCGCCGTCGCCGGCGGGCGCGCCGCCGCGCCAGGCGGAACCGCAGCCGCGCCGGCCACAGCCCCAGCGGGTGCTCCCGAAAGACACGGAAAAGCAACCAGCCCCAGGGGGTCGGGTTGCCTTGGGCGTCTGCGAATGGCCGCCAGGTCATGTGCCGCCGTATCCCTCGTAGGCCGGCTCGTAAGCGGGCATCAGTTCTTCATCCTCCGGCGACCCCTGGGGCTGGGCATAGAGGAGGCTGGCCACGAACATGCCGAAGGTCGCGCCGAAGAGCATTGCCATCTCCGAGGCCCGGGTGAAGACCGGCTGCCAAACGAACGTCAGCAGGAAGCAAAGGACCAGCAGCTTCACTGGCAGACCCGGTCGATGGGGCTGCTTGCGCGCGGCTGCCCGGAGATACCCACCGAACATGTACAGCACCAGAAGGCCCGCGGCCAGGACACTCTGGTAGCCGTTCTGGAGCGTGAACGTGAGATACTCATTGTGCGATTCCGCGCCAATCGCGCTTTCTCTCCAGCGGAGAATCCCTGTGGTCTGTCCGGTCCCCAGGGGATACCGGAAGGTTACTCGAAGCGTTTCTCGCTGAATCGCCAGCCGCGTTCTGGCCCCTTCTCTCCAATCCGCAAGACGCTCCCAAATCGTCTGGGTTCCGCGGACCTGGCTTGCATGCAGGAGATGTCCGAACTGCATATACCCGACGCCGGCCAGGATTATCACCACGAAGCCCCAGACGCGCAGCCGCTTGCGCAGCAGCACAAACGGGGTCACCATCGCGAGCATCACCACCGGGCCACGAGACCGAAACATCACGAGGGTCCCAAGCAAGAAAAGCCCAGCGAGCACTAATACCATCTTCAGTCCGTGGCTCGAAGCCCGGATACGGACGAAGGCCAGCAGCGCCGACGCGCTGACGAAAAACCCCGAGAAGTTGGGGTTCCGCAGGAATCCCCCGTAGCGCGCGAATGCCTTCCAGCCGGTGCGGTAGAAGAGCAGTTCCAGGCCGCTGATATGGTAGAGCCACACGGCTCCCGCGTCCGCGACCGCCAGGAACGGCAGCAAAGTCAGGAACACGCCTGCGGAGCCTTTGCGGAGCATCTTGTATCCGGCGATGCCGAACACGGCCGCGGGTATGTGAATGTTGATCAAACCGCGAACAGAGGCCGACAGCCAAGGAAGGTTGGTGGCTGTCGCCAAGGCCATGCCGCCGATCATCGCGCAGAGCAGCACGGCCATTGAGGACCGCATGCCCCGATCGCAGACCGTCAATTGATCCGGCTGCCGGCGCATCTGCTCCAGCAGCAGAACGGCCAGGAGCATAAGCGTCGAGGGAACGACGAACTGGCTCTGGAAGGCGTAGTTGCCCTCGAAGAAGACTGAGAAAGCCAGGACGGAAAACACGCGTCCGCCGAGGGTCCTGGCCAGCAAGATGAACAGGGCGGTGCACACCATCCCCGCCAAGAAGACGGCTGCTCGGGTATTATAGCCGTGTCCGAGCTTCAGACTCGGCAGGGCGATCCCGAAGAACAGGACAGGCAGCAGCAGCAGTCCTTCCCGCATGAGCCCAGCCAACGTGGTCGGCGTCTCGTATCGGTCGCCGGAGGCGGTCCCCGGCACGACCAAGCCGTGCTCGGACGGGACGGCGTATTCGGCGTAGCCGTAGCCGGCGCTTGCGCCCCCGGGACCTTCGTAGCTGAAAGTGGCATTCACAGGTCTCTTCCTTCTGCGGCTTCAACGCGGGAGCCGCACTCGACATTCGGCAGCCGGTTCTCACCGAACATCTGGGACGTCAACCGGTGCACACAAATCGCCGACATACGGCCGAGCCATTATACATTATACGTTCTCACGTGGGGATCGATCGCGGGTCGTAGCCCACCTGCCTCGGCACGTGCGGCGACGGTAACGCTCGACCATCCCCGCAACCTCGCGAACCGGCGTAAGGGTCCTCTTGTGATCGCGTCCGGGGCCGGGTTGACGACGCAGTCCCGCGCCGTATCGCCAGGTGCATCCGCAGGCATCAGGCTCGATCGTCCCGGGAGTCATGCAGGACACTCTCCCCCGCTCCGGCGGCAGGGGCAGCCGGAGGCTCCGATCGCCGACGCCCGGGCAGCAAGCTGGCAAGCCGACGGCGATCCTGACCGTCCAAGGCCAAGGCAAGGCCAAGTGCGAACGTCACGGACATGCCGGCAAGGAGGGCACCTACCGCCATCAGCAACGACGTCGGCTGCCACCAGATTCGCACCAGGACGTGAAGACCGGCGGACGAGGCAAGCACGGCACCCAGGCGGGGCACCGTCCCAAGCACGTATCGCGACAGGGGGATCCCAAATTGGCTGCAGGCGTTGAGGGGCATGAAGAGTGCTGCATATGCACAGGTGCAGATCGTCAGGGCCATCGCGATCCCCATCGTTCCCATTCCCCACCCGAGCGTAAACAGGACGATCAAGACCACCATGACTATGGCCCGAGTCAATTGTGCGGCCGCGATCCCCGCGACCCGCCCTGTGGCCATGAGCATATACTCCGCGGGGAGCTGGCTGCTGAGGAGCACTTCACCGACCAGGACCACAACAAGGACCCGCCACATCCGGCCGAACTCCGGGCCGAGCCAGTGGCCCAGAAAGGCTTCTCCGAAGACCGAGAGGGAGATGGCGGCAGACAGGACGAGCATGCCGCAAAGGCGCGTGGCCCTGACGTACAGGTCCTGAAGCCGCTCCCGCTGCTGGTTGCCCACGAGGAACGATGCCGTCGGAAAGAGCGGGGAAGCTGTTGCTTGTATGAAGGCCCTGATGTAGGTGGCGACCAGCAGCGGAACGGCCAGCCTGGCGACGGCCTCCACGTTCAGCAATGCCCCCGCCAGGAGCTTCGGGCTGTGAACTACGGCCGTTACGCCCAGCGCTATGCACATGGCGGAAGCGCTGAATGTGAGCATCGGCCTGAGGACGGGCGACCTCCAACTACCCAGATTGAGCTTCAGGGCCGGGCAAGTTCGCTTCGCGAAGAGGTAGGCTATGACCACCACGATGCCGGTGGAGACGATGGTGGTCACGGCTATCGCGTAGAGATCGGCCCGCCAGAGCAGTATCAGCACAACAGAGATGCCGACAAGACATACCCGTTTCACGACCTCCAAGCCCCGATAGAGGTCGATGCGATTAGCCGCGAATGTGACAGCGGTGAAGGTTCCGTGGAAAAACTCCTTCGAGACGGAAACCGCACCCGCGGCCATTGCAGCAACGAACTCGCCGTGGAATTCACGAGGGATCGCCACGATGAGCGGCAGCCACCAGATCGCGGAGAGGCCCCCCGCCAGAACCAACAGACCGATGGAACCATAGAGGCGCATGCCGACGCCGAAGACTTCGTTGACCTCGTCGGGATTGCCCTTGAGCAACGCGTTCGCGAGGAACCGGCGGTTGGCATGGACGAATCCCAAGTCCAACAGCGTCAGGTATCCGCCGACAGACGCGGTGAGCACCAAGAGCCCATAGCGGGTCGTCCCGAGCCGCTTGATGAGGAAAGGGGTGTAAAAGAACGCGGTCGCCAAGATGAAGGCGATGCTGAGGTAGCTGGCGACAACGTTCCGCGCGTACGTGCGGGTAAGGCTCATCGTTCTGCCAGACCAAACCCGGAGGGCAAGTGGGGGCCGGTGCCCTGGCCCCCGTGGAAGGGGGAATTCGTGTGGCTTGGGTGGCGCATTGCGCACTCGGCACGAGGCCTGGTGGGAAACGGGACCAACGCCGAAAAGATGCTCCGGGAGGCGGGCGCATCGCCCGCCAGCGCGTGGCTCAGGGCGCCGTCGAAGTCTACGCCATCTACAAGGATGCCCTTGGGCACGCGGCAGTTGACCTCGATCTCGAGCATCCCGAACCGCCGGGCCTCCTGGCGGGCCTGGCGCAGCAGCTCCGCCGCAGTGCCGACGGGATCTTGTGGGGCAGGCAACAGGACAGGAATGGGGGCTACCCGAAGCGGAATCGGACAGCCGTGGAGCTTGCGGACGAGCAGCAGCAGCCCCCCGACGATCCGCCCCTGGTGAAAGCAGCCCACAGGGCGGAATTCGCACCTGCCCCGCACATCCCACAACAGCCGCGCCGACGTAGTCGCCTTGGCAGGCCCCAGCGGATGGGAGCGAACGAACGTATCCCACCCCTCCATACCGGCGTCATCCACGAGGTGGCAGCCGTAAGTCATCTCAAGGACTCCCCCCAAACGTTCTCCGATGGGCCGGGCATTCCGAAGCGTTCACGCGGCGGGGCGCGAAGGCGCCGCGCCTCAGACGCCTTCGTAGATTCCCTCCTGGAGGTCATTGTACACCCATCGCCCTTGCTTGTGGGCGCCGTAAACGAGCTGGCCGTCCGACCGTCGGCGGAGCCTTGGCGCAGCAGAGACAAACGACAGAAATGGGCGAGACCATCGGCCGTCGTACTTGACTTCCACGGCCTGTTCGTTGCTGGCGAGCAGCCGTGTGTGGTCATGGCTCTCCCGGTAGTGGGCGATCTCCGAGCAAGTCGCATACCACACATCGTGCTGCCGCAGGATCGCGAAGAACCTGTGCAGAGACTCCACGTCGTCGTAGATGGCGGGGGCCTGGCGCCTCCCATCGGGGCGCGATCGAAGGAAGTGCTCTGCGATGCTCACGACTTCGCCTCGTCTGATCATCCGGAGGAGGCGGCCTTCCGTCCGGGCGCCGCGCGCCCACTGGAGGGCCTTGCCGATCACGCCCCCGGGGCGCGGCGAGAGGTACCAGCCGCTAACGCTGGTTGGAAACATCAGAAGACCGTGCTCATATTGCCACTCTGGGCGCCATGCGGCGGCGGGGCGGCCCCACCAGCGCATGCCCAGCTCACTCATCATTTTCAGGACCCATGGGTCGTACTGGTTGCGAGGCGAGCGCCCGCCCCGCATCTCGATGCCCGTCAGCGCCTTGAGCCGTCGCATGTCTTCGGCCACGACCTCCCGGTAGGCCTCCGACCCGAACTGCTCGTGCTCCACCCCCCGGGTCCAAGGGTCCAACGATGCATCGGTCCGACCATGATGATGCCCGTGGTAGGCGACCTCGTTCCCGCTGGAGGCAATGTGCTCGAGCAAACCCAGGAACTCGGGGCTCTCGAAGGCAGCCCCGGCGTAACGATCATGCTGGCCATCCACCATGGCCATGGAGTGGCGACCGAAGACCACGAAGGCCGTGTATCGCACTTCAGGGAACCTGTCCAGGATCTGTTCTTCGAAGTAACGGAAGATCGATCCGGGTCTGCGGGCCAAGTAGCCCCAGTCGTTGGGGGCATAGGGGCCGCGACCGTCCGCATCGAGGTAGCCGTACGTCAGATCGTCGATCATCAGGACGGCCGCCGTCCGGGCATCGTTGAACCAGGTGGCTTTGCGCAGCAGCGCCCCATCGCCCTGACCAGGCGGTGCGGGACCCGGTCGCACGGACGTGTTGTCCTGCGGTCGGTTGCTCATTTGACCCCTGCGGCCTTGCTGGCTTGGACGTAGGTGCGGCAGATTCGATCGAGGTTTTCCACGGCCCCCTTCATGGCGCCGGGATGCGGCCGGCGTGGCGGCGGCTCGCGGAGCACCTTGCGCAAAGCCGAAACCAAGCCCTCCAGGTCGTCCACGCGGAAGCGTATCGTCCCCTCCGGCCTGCCCGGCAGGTCGCTGACCAGCGTGGGGCAGCCTGCCAGCAGCGATTCCAGTACGGCGTTGGATGAGCCTTCTACGACCGTGGCACGAATCGACGCGTCGGCCGCTGCCAGCAGCGAAGGGAACCGGTCGTAGTCGTCCAAGTGCAGCACTCGCCCATCCATGTTAGAGGCCTTGATTGCGCGGTCAACCGCCCGCCTGCCTTGAGGGTCGAATGGGCTGGAAGCGCCCAAGACGAGCCCCGCGTCCGGGAACTGCGCCCGGATCCGCGCGACGGCCTGGACAACCATGTCTAGCCGGTAGATCGGCTGATACAACCAACCGGCTGCGACAACGAGCGGCCGATGGCGCTGGGCAAAGGCAGCCACCTCCTCGTCGAGGGGGGGGAGGTCCCCAAGCGGCAGCGCCGAGCTGAGATAGCTTGAGCGGGCGGGGTCCAGACCGAGTCGGGCCAGTTGCTCGAGCAGCTCCTCCGACTTCGACCAAAAATGGTACACGTTCTGCAGGGCTCGCCGGACGAGCCACAGCTTCCACGGGCCCGCTTGGCGGAGGTCGGCGGCGAAGCCGCCCGCCCCGCAGGTCACCAGCAGGGGGGGGGCCATACGCCCAAACTCCCGGACGCTAAGCAGCGAAGGGAGTGGATTGCGACGTCGAAGCGTGGCATGCAAGCGGTGGTGGTGCACCACCTGGAAGCGATGCGTTCGGATCAGCCTCCGGATCTCAGATTCCGCTCGGACGGGCTGGACGTAGCCGGGCAACGAAGCCCCCCCGCGCGTCCAGCCGGCCACCATGATGGCGAACCCCCGGGCCTGGAGGGCCCGAGCCAGCCGCTGCGTATACACGGACGCCCCCCCGCGGGGCGGCGGGTAGGAGCCCACGATCAGGACCCGCAGCCTGGCGGCATCGCCTTGCTGTTGGGGCTTGGCCTGGTCCACCGGAGGGATCATGTCTGCCGGTCAGCGGTCACCCGCGCCAGAGGCGGGAGCCTCGGCTTCTTTCTCAGTCAAGACGATGCGGCACTTCCCTCTGGGAGTGGGGGGAATCTCCCTGACTTGCTCATACTCTAACTCCAGTCCCATCGGCTCAAAGAACTCAAATCCCTGTCGGATCTGCGCCATGGCTTCGTCGGTCAGTGGCCGCGCCGGCACAAAACGCAGACAAGCGCGACCGGGCTCCTTCTGAACGAACTGGAATTTGAATATGTGCGAGAAGAACATGCCGTGTATGGCATTGATGTTCGTGGCAGGGAACCGCGTGCCGTCCTTGAGAACCAGGTACTCCTGTATCCGCCCTTCGATCTTGGCCAGCCGCTGATGGACCCGTCCACATGACGGACACGGTCCAGGCCCGTCCCACGCGCCGTAATCAGCCGTGCGATAACGGATCATGGGCATGATCCGGTTCAGGAATCCGGTCCCGACCATTTCGCCCACGACGCCGGGCTCTGTGACCGGCCGTCCGGCTTCGTCCAGAAGCTCCAGGTATCCGTAGTTCGGCAGGAAATGAAAACTCGTAGAGTGCTCACACCACGCGCCCAGCAGCGCCAGTTCGCCGTGCCCGTAGTGCGAGAACACGCGCCCGCCGTACGTTTCCTTGAACAGCTCGATTTGCCAGGGATAGACGTTCTCGCTACCGCAGAGCACTCCCTTAACCGGGCAGGGAAGTCGCTTGCCCGTCCGCTTGAGGACAGTCGCCAGAAGCGCCGCGGCCGACGGGTAGACGTGCAGCCACTGCGGCCGGAAATCCCCGATGGCCTGAAGGATGTCGTCAACTGTCTCGTCGCGAAGATGGTACGTGCTGACGACCAAACGCCGCCCGCCGTGGTCGAGTTTGGTGAGGCTCCGGCCTTCATCCAAGAGCGTGCCGCGCAAGCGGACCACGCGATCACGCCGGTTGTATCCCACGCGATCCCATTGCGCGCAAATGCACCCGTCCTCGATATTGCCGAACCCGCGGATGCTGCGAATCGTGGCGATCGTGCCGGTGGAACCGCCGGTCGTCATCGTATGGGACAGAATCCCAGGCCAGCCCGGCAGGACCATTTCGGGCCCGGCGGCAAGAATGCTGGACTTGTCGATCGTGGGCAACCGGCTGAGGTCCCGGCGGCCGCCGAACGAGGAAACGTCCAGCCCGCAATCCCCATATAGCCGGCGATAGAAGGGTATCTTCCGCGCGGCGTGGCGGACGATCCGGACCAGGTTGCGATCGAAGTGCTCCGCGATCTGTCCGGCGCTCCAGGAATCGGCGGCCTTACTTTCGCGGTACCCTCGGCGCCACTGGCGCCGCCGAATCAGGAAGGCGAGCACGCTGGTAGCGCGACGGGTGAGAGACCGACTAGCCACCATACACCTCTCGTTCGGACCCAGCGCGGCTGGCCTGAGCGTTTGCCTTCCGCAGGACGCACCGGACCTGCGAGGTCACGAGCTCGCACACGTATGGAAGCCGGCCTAGGCCCCTCAGGAGCCAACCGACGGGCGTCAGCAGCCCTCGCCTGGCTGAGAGGAACGTGCGGTTGTTGTAGTAAACCGTCCCGAACGCCGACTGCCTCAAAGCGCGTCGGAAGCTGGCTATGGTAATGCCGTTGAGGTGGCGGGTTCGCTCCCAAGGTTCCAGCAGCGGCCCGTGGCGTCGAAGCGGGACGGCGATCTCGCCGAGGTCGTCGACCCTGCGGTAGAAGGCCCGGGCGAGTGCTCGCCCGGGGAAGAACCAGGTCAGGCAGGGCAAGCGGACGAGCACGTTCATGTGATGTGCCATCGGATTGAAGTAAGTGGGAAAGGTCAAGAGGGCATGCCCGCCCGAGACGAGCGTGCGGTGGCACTCCGAGAGGACCTTCCGGTAGTCCCGGACGTGCTCCAGCACGTCCCATGAGGTGATCGTGTCCAGGGAATCGTCCTCGAAAGGCAGTTGCTCTCCGAAGCCCGTGCGGAAATCCGCATCGACCCCATGGAGATCTGCGAAGGCGCGCGCGGCATCGGTGAAAACGTCGTCGACGTCCAGGCCATACGCCTTGGCGATGCCGTACCGCTCCGCCCAGCACACGACCTTCCCGCCCGTGAAGCAGCCGAGGTCCAGGACCCGCTTGCCTTCCAGGTATGGGCGCAGGTCGACTCCCATTGCCTTGGCGAACCGGTCGCCCTGCTTCTCGCGCTCATCCCGCCATTGGCTGGAGCGGAGCATGATCTCTCGGCGACGTTCGGGCGTCCCCTGCAGGAACTCTGCTGTCTTGAATATCTCCGCGGCACTGTAGCCGACACCCTTGAAGCCCGAGGGGAACCGCTTCATCAGCCCGTAGGCAGCCCTCTCCGCAAGAGACATCTCCGCTTTCATCGACGACCCGTCTCCAGCCAACTGGGCCACGGATTCGGCCCTACCTCTTGCATGCGTGCGTCATTATCCCGCGGCAAACGCTTCTGTTCCCGTGCCGGGCAGTCCATCTCGACACCCTCCACGGACGCCGCATCCCACCTCCTTGGCCCTAGCGGCCGCTGATTCTGGCGGGCCTGGGCGGCTCTGCGCCGCCCAAGGCGCCGGCCGGCGCAGCTTGTAGAAGGCAGCCCGTCCCCAGCGCGGAAACAGCCGGTTCTCCACGGCAATTTCCAGGTCCAGCAGCCTCGGCCATATCCTCAGCAGCGCTCTGGACAGGTAGTCGTGATGTGCCCAGAGGATAACCGTCTGCACCTCCTCGAGGCGGCTGCCGCGAACACGCCGGAGGATTCGGCTCCACTCTCGCACGCCCCACCACAGGTGGAAGGGCGCCTGTTGCGACCTCCTTTTCATGTAGAGATAGTAGAGGCAGTTGCCGAAGTTGGGCATCTCGAGGATGACCGTCCCGCCCGGCCTGAGGCAGGAGAGCATTCGCCGGATGTTCGGGACCGGGTAGACGAAGTGCTCGATGAGTCCCAGGGAGAACACCACGTCGAACTGCCCTTCCCCGAACGGTTCCGGCAGTGCTCGAACGTCTCCCTGCACGATCTCGACGTTCGACAGATGGGCGTTGAGGGCCTGTGCCTGGGCGGCGTTCGTCGCGTCGTACTCCAGCCCGCACAGGCGCCGGAAGCCCAGTTCTCGCAGCAGCGGGAAATAGCGGCCGATGCCGCAGCCCACATCCAGCACCGCGCCTCTGCCTTCCCCCGCCAGCATTCGGCGCAGGGCCCAGACGATGTTCTTGACACTGTAGCCTCGGTAGACGTTGTCCAGACTGCGAATGCCGTGCCAGGCGCCCGCCCAGGCGGCTTCGACCTTCGGTCTCATCGTCTTGCCCTTTGCGGGCTCCATCGTACCGCCCAACCATCGCCAAGCCGATATCAGCCGCGCTCGACGAGTGAAAGTCGCCGCGGGTGTTGACCCGCGGTAAGCACCGCACATCGCCCGACGGGTCGGAGAGGGTCAGCTTCGGCACGTCTCGTCGACCCGGAAGCTCAGCTCGGTGGCCTTGGCGCAGGCTGCCACGCTGATCGGCGGCGGGGCCTTGCCGGCCAGGCAGTCCGCCACGGCGACCAGCTCCTCGTGGTGCCCTTTGCTCCGGCTGCGGGAGGCACTGCCGGCCGAGCAGCCGGCGCCGAAGCTGCGGACGAAATCCTCGATCACGAAAGTCTTGCCGTCCCAGAGGGCCTCGATCCGCTCCTTGCCGTTGCCCTTGCTGGCCCGGCCCAGGGCCGAGTAGGTCAGCGTGCACAGCGACCCGTCCGCGTATTTCATGCTGGCGACGAAGTTGTCCCCGGGCGGCCCGGCGGCGTCGGGGGCGGGGGCGATGACATCCAGCTCGGCCAGTTCCACGTCGTCGCCGACCAGGAAGTTCAGCAAGTCGAGCATGTGGCAGGCCTCGCCGATGGCCCGGCCGCCGCCGGCGGGCGAGTACAGCCAGCTATCCCGCGGCGCGCGACTGCAGAAGATCCGATACGTCACCACCAGCGGCGAGGCGCGGTCTTCCAGCAGCTTCTTCAACCGGACCACGTGCGGACTGAACCGCCGGTTGAAGCCGACCATGAAAAACCGCTCCGAAGACTCGATGACCTCCAGCAGCCGATCCAGCTCCCCGCGGTTCATCGCCATCGGCTTTTCCACGAACACGTGCTTTCCGGCCTGGAGGGCCTGGATGGCCAGCGGCGCGTGCGTGTCGTGGCGGGTGGAAACGAGGACGAGCTGGACGTCCTCGTTGGCGAGCAGCTCGTCGGCGGACGAGCAGGCCTGGGCGGCCTTGAGCTGCGCGGCCGCGTCCCGGGCGCGCGCGCCCTCGCGGTCGCAGACGCCGACCACCTGGAACCGGTCGGCCAGCAGCAGCAGGTTGGGCTTGTGGGTGCCGGAGAAGAACGATCCGACGCCGACGACGCCGACGCCGATCCTCCCGGCCAGCGGCCGGGAGGGACGGACCTCGATGCTGCGGATCAGCTTCCGCTCGTCGCCAGCCCGGTGAGGGTAGGCCAAAACGACGCCCAGCGGGCGGGGTCCCTGCTGCCGGTCGCCCATCAGGCGGGCGAAGGCCTGCTCGGCCTGGTCCACCGGGTGCTCGGCGGAGATCAGCGGCTCCATGCGGAGCTTTCCGTCGGCCATTGCCTGAAGGACGGCTTGCAGGTTGCGATTCTCGGTCCACCGGACGTAGGCGTAAGGGTAATCCGTCCCGTCTTCCTCGTAGCCCCGGTCATAGCGCCCCGGGCCGTAACTGCAGGAGATCAGGAAATCGATCTCCTTGGCGTAGAACGGGCTCCTCTCGAACGTCAGAGGCACGTCGCCCACCACCACGACGGTCCCTTTTCTCCGGGTGAGCTCCATGGCGTTCTGGCAGATGCCCGGCGTCTTCGTGGCGGCGGTGATGAGCGTGACGTCGGAGCCTTTCTCGCCCGTGCGCGCCATCACGGCTTGGACGGCCTGTTCGCCCGTGAGGGCGAAGCTGTCGGCGAAACCCAGCGCCCTGGCTTCTTCGACCCGCTGCGGGTCGGGGTCGAATCCGATCGCCCGAACGCCGCCGGCGGCCAGGAGCTGGAGCGTGATCTGCCCGAGCAGCCCCAGGCCGAGCACCCCGGCCGTCTCCCCCAACCCCACGTCCGCCCGGCGAACGCCCTGAAGGGCAATGGCAGCGATGGTCGCGCCGGAGGCCGACCTCAAGTCGCACCCCTCGGGCACCTTGGCCACCAGGTTCGCGGGCACCGCCACCACCTCCGCGTGGTTGGCATACCCGCCGCCGGCGCAGGCCACGGCGTCACCGACCGACAGGCCGGAGACCTCCGATCCCAAAGCCAGGACCCGCCCGGAGCAGCTATAGCCGATGGGCCGGCCCTCGGCCAGGCGACCGCGAATCCGCACCATGGCCTTTCGCAGCCCGTTGACGCGGATCATCTCAAGGGCCTGGGCGATGCGTCGGGGGTGCTTCATCGCCTGGTGAAAGAGCCCGCCGGAGGCCGACTTCACGCCGGCCACCTCCGTCCCGGTCGAGATGAACGAGTACGCCACCTCCACGAGGACCTCCCGGGCCCCTACGGGCGGGGCAGGTACGTCCGTCAACTCGACGCCATGTCGCAGCAGGACCTGTCTCATGCCGGCCTCAGGAGCATATCGTACGGTTGGCGGCCTCGAACGTCATACGCATTCGCCTGCGGGCTCTGGCGGTTTGACAAGGAAGCCGGACGTTGCGGCAGCGCGCCTCCGGCCGCGGTCGTATGGACATCGGCGGCGATGCTGCCGGCGGGTATCAGCGGCCGGGCGCCCGCCCGGCAGCGGCGAATCGCTGAACGACTGGCCTACGACGACAGTCTTCCTGCGTCGGGTCGTCCCGGCAGACTCCGTCCCCGTCGGCTGCGTTGTCGTAAGACCCCGCAACCAAAAGCGTGGTAATGACTTAGCTCGAAGGCCCGCGCAGAATCGGCACTGTACTTG
This sequence comes from uncultured Planctomycetaceae bacterium, assembly GCA_964575155.1. Classification (GTDB taxonomy): domain Bacteria; phylum Planctomycetota; class Phycisphaerae; order SM23-33; family SM23-33; genus CAZNSB01. The sequence continues at coordinate 18,136 of CAZNSB010000038.1, forward strand.
CGCCCGTCCGTGACTGTATCTATCGTCCGTTTCACTCGGACGGTTCGAGGAAATCCGCGTCGATCTCCACCATCGCGCCCTGACCGAGGATTGCCACGGACACGACGAATCTGTCCTTGCCCTTGAGCCGCTCGACTCGCCCCTCCAGATCCGCCAGCGGACCCTTCCGGATGCGGCATTTCTTCCCCTGGCTGAGGCCCGGATATGGGCCGACCGCCAGGCCCGAGGCGAGCAACCGCTGAATGGCCGAGCACTCCTCCACAAGCTGCGATTGGTCAACGACCTCGATAAGGTTCGCGATCCGATTCGTCCCGAGTGCGGCCAAGCGGTCCTCTTCGCTTCCGCAGAGAAAGATATACCCAGTGAACAGCGGCAGGACCGTCTTCCATGACCTCCGGCGGCTGCGCTTCGTCGCCTGCCGCATCGGGAGAAAGTACTGACCGCCTGCGCGAAAGACTTCCCACGCCAAGGCCTTCTCCTGGCGTGGCTTCGTGTGCGCGACCCACCAGCGGCCGTCGAATTCCTCGATGGGCAGCTCGGCCGGCAACTGCATCGGTGGATTGTCTCGTAGTGGAATCATCCGGGTGCTGCTCAAACCCACACGCTCATCACCCGAGCATACACCAAGCCGGGCCGGGAATGCAACCGCAGCCAACTGCCGGGGGGTGCATGAGTAGCGAAGAACCGGGCAGTCTCTACGGCGCGAACGGGAGCCCCTTCAGGGCGGACCGTCCGAGGACAGAGACAAGCCGGATCGACGAGAGGGGTTCAGGCCGTCATGGCTCTTGCAGACCGGCAGGAGATCCTCGCCGTCCTCGAAATACACCCGGCCGCGGCGCCACAGCAACACGTTGGCCCGAA
>CAZNSB010000039.1:0-3619 GCA_964575155.1 uncultured Planctomycetaceae bacterium
GGCATGCAATGCGGTGGACCGTTCTGGTCGGCATCCTTGCGGGCCTGGGATTGTGCGCGGGCCTGGCCGGGGGCGGCGCTCGGACGGAATCGTCCTCGTCTGCGGAGGGGCTTGTCCTCGACGTGGGCGCCGGGCCCAGCGGCATGAAAGGGGCGCAGGTCACCCTCAAGGGGAAAGGGATCGACAAGCGCACCACGACGGACGGAGACGGCAGGTTTCTCTTCAAGGACCTGCCCGCGGGCACGTACGAGCTGGCGGCGGCCAAAAAGGGATACCGGCCGTGGCGACACAAGATCAGCCTGCCGAAGGGCTTCCGCCTGCGTTCCCCCTGGACCGACCTGCCGCTGGCGCCGAGCAAGATGGGCGTGGGCACGCTCCGCGGCAGGGTCCTCGACGCCGCCACCGGCCAGCCCATGCCCGACGTGATCGTGGCCACTACCGGCCCGGTGTACGTGACCACCACGGACGCCGCCGGACGCTTCCGGTTCGACTACCTGCCGACCGACCAGTACGAATACGGCGTGAACTTCATCGCCCCCGGCTGCGAGCGCCGGTGCCGCAAGCTGCTGATCCGCGCCGGGCAGGATCACAAGCTCGACGACGTCAGGCTGCCCAAGGCGGCGCCCCGAAAGACGGTCTTCTTCCGCGAGGGCTTCGAGGGGGGCCTGGGCGCGTGGCGCGACCTCGAGCGCCCCAAGTTCATGTACGTCACCGACCGCCAGGCGCACACCGGCCGCAAGTGCCTGGAGATGAAGTTCGTCGGCGGCATGGACGAGGCCGGCCCGGGCTGGATGTGGCGCTGGATCCACGAGAAGGAGTCCCGGGCAGAGACGCCGCTGGAATACGACGGCACCGAGACCCTGTACCTGCGCTTCCACCAGAAGTGGTCGAAGAACTTCCGCTTCCACGGGCACGACGTGTACGCGCTGTCGGGCTCCGGAGGGGCGGCCGGGTGCGATTCGGCCTTGTACTGGGAGGTGGGCGACGAGCCCGCGCCGCCGCACCCGCTCGCGATGGTCCGCACGCCGCGGGAGGTCGGCGACGACTACGTCTCCTACCGCGCCAGGAAGCTCCACATCAAGCCGGGCCGCTGGTACCGCGTCGAGGTCCTGGCCAGGATGAATACCGCCTACACCCCCTCCGGCGGCCCGGCCAAGGCCGACGGCGCCCTCCGCGTCTGGATCGACAACCAGCTCGTCGTCGACGCCAAGAACGTCCTCATGCGCAACGCCTACGTGAACAGCAGCGGCTGCACAAGCTCTTACTCTCGGCTGATGATCGGCCCGTACTACCACGACGGCGTACCGGGCAAGCCGTCTTTCCAGATGTTCTCGTGGATCGACGACCTGATGGTCGCCAACTACCGGGCGGGTCCGTAGCCCGCCGCCTCTGTCCGCGCGGCCATCCTGGCCGGCGGGTGCCGGCCGTTCGCCTCGAGGCCTGCGCGCGGGCACGGAAGCGGTCGCGCCAGGCGTAGTGGGAGGAACTGCGATCATGATAGTCCGTCAGCGTGCCGTTCGGGTTTGCGTTGCGGCGGTGCTGGCGCCGCTGCTTTCGGCCGCCAACGCCCCCGCCGGCGACTGGCCCATGTGGCGGTACGACGCCGGCCGCAGCGCCGACTCGCCCGAGGAGCTGCCGGCGGAGATGCACCTGAGGTGGGTGCGCGATCTCCCGCCGCCTCGACCCGCCTGGCCGATGCAGGGCTGGCTCCAGTTCGACGCCTCCTACGAGCCCGTCGTGATGGGCAAGACGATCTTCGTGCCCTCCATGGTCAACGACCGGGTGACGGCCTACGACACCGAGACCGGCGCGGAGAAATGGCGGTTCTACGCGGACGGCCCCGTGCGGTTTGCGCCCGTCGGCTGGCGGGGCAGGCTCTACTTCGTCTCCGATGACAGCCATCTGTACTGCCTCGATGCCACGACCGGCACGCTGCGGTGGAAGTTCCGCGGCGCGCCGGCGGGGCACAAGGTCCTGGGCAACGGTCGGCTGATTTCGGCCTGGCCGGCGCGGGGCGGGCCCGTGCTGGCCGACGGGAAGGGCTATTTTGCCGCCGGCATCTGGCCGTTCATGGGCATCTTCCTCTACGCGATCGACGCGACCACCGGCAAGGCCCTCTGGTCGAACGAAGACGTGGACATCGTCATCACCAGGGCGAACCACGGGGCGCGCACGATAACCGGGGTCTCGCCCCAGGGCTACCTGGCAGCGCCCGGAGATCGACTGCTGGTCCCCTGCGGCCGGACGCTGCCAGCCTGCCTCGACCGCAAGACCGGCAAGCTGATCAAGTACGTCCAGGAACACGGATACAGGAAACAGGTGGGCGACTGCTTCGTTTCGGCGAAGCCGCCGAATGTTGTCGTGGGCCGAGTGTTGTATGAACTCCACGAGGACGGCAGCCTCACCGCCGTCGTCACCCGGGCGGGGGGGTTCGCCTGGGAGATGCCGTGGCAGACCCTGCGCCACCGGAAGCATCAGCGGGTCCACTTCAACCCCGACCTGCCCCGGCCGTTTCTGACGAACGGCACCGTGTACGCGGGCGGGCACAACCGTATCGCCGCCTGGGACCTGATCCACGCCGAGGTCACGGAGGCGACGCATCCGAAGACTGCGTCGCCGCCGTACAAATACAAGAAGTCAAGCTTTCCCAAGTTGTGGGAGCTGGAGGCGGGAGGGAAGTCCAAGTCATATCCGGTTCAGATTCATGCCAAGGCCGGCGGGCGGCTTCTGGCCGGCGCCCCCAATGCGGTCATGGCCGTCGCTCTTCCCCGCCCCGCCGGCCAGCCGAGCATCTCCTGGAAGGCCGACATCGAGGGCACGCCTTCAAACGTGCTCGCCGCAGACGGCAAGCTCTTCGTCGTGACGCGCGAAGGGCGCCTGTACTGCTTCGGGAAGAAGCGCGGCAGGCCCAGGAGCTATCCGCTCCGGGAGCCCCCGGAACCCGCCGCCGGTGCGGGCCCGGCCGAGCAGATCGTCACGGCCGCCGGAGTGAACGAAGGCTATTGTCTCGTGTGGGGCCTCGGTGCCGGCAAGCTCGTGGAGCAACTGGCGGGGTATCCGAAACTGAGGATCATTGCCGTGGACCCGGACGCCGGGAAGATCGCCCGGCTGCGAAAGAGATGGGACGCGGCGGGGCTCTTTGGCCGGCGGGTCGCGCTGCATGTCGGAGAGCCGATGTCCTTCGGATTCCCGCCCTACCTGGCGAGCCTGATCGTGTCGGAGGACCCCTCCGCCGCGGGAATGGCCTCAGGCGCGGGTTTCGTCCAAAGCCTGTTCGGGGCGCTGCGGCCGTACGGCGGGGTCGCGTGCCTTCCCATTCCGGCGCCTCAGCAGGCGGCCTTTGCCCAGCAGGTGCGCCGGGCGAAGCTGGCCGGCGGGGAGGTCCACAGCGCCGGCGGCTTCACGCTCCTGATCCGGAAGGGGCCCCTGCCGGGCTCGGCGGACTGGTCCCACGACTTCGCCGACGAAGCGAACACGGGCGTCTCCCGGGACGAGCGGGTCAAGGCGCCCCTCGGGGTCCTCTGGTTCGGTGACCCCAACGGCGCGAGGAGCATATTCGGCGGCAAGAGCACGCCGGTGCCTCTCGTCGTCGGCGGCCGGCTCCTCAGCCGCTCCAGGC
>CAZNSB010000039.1:3629-18994 GCA_964575155.1 uncultured Planctomycetaceae bacterium
GCTCCAGGCTCAGCGCCGTGGATGTCTATACCGGCCGCGTGCTCTGGAAGGCCAGGCGCTTCAGGCGGGACCATGGCTTCACGTTCGGGGGCAGTTGCGCGGCCGGAGGGGACTGCATCTATGCGGCCCGCGGCGGGAGCTGCTTCCGCTTCGACGCCGCTTCGGGCAAGGCGGCGCAGGAGTTCGTGTTTCCGCGCCACCTGGTCGACATAAGGCTTGGAGACGGAATGCTGTTTGCTTCTCTGAGCCGGTGGCCGAGTTACCCGGATAAGGCCCTTGGCCACGCCGCCGAAAGCAGGGGACCGGGCGAATCGCCTCCCCGCCTGGTCCTGGGCGAGAAGGCGGACGTGCCCAACGGAGGGATCGTGTCCATCCTCGGCGGAAGCGGGAAGGTCCTTTGGAAGCTGGACGCAGGGTTTCCCACGAGCGTGGCCGTGGGAGGGGGCAAGCTGTTCGCCTCGTTCAGCCGCGCATTCGAGCCTCGGATGGCGGCGGACGTCCGCAAGGGAAGGCGCAGGAAACCCGAAGTCCTCATCGCCGTGGACGCCAAGAGCGGCGCCGAAGTCTGGCGGGACGCCGAACGTCCCTTCGGATCCCTCAGCTATTCGCCCGACCACGACGTCTTGATACAGGCCGGCGGGGACAGCCGGGTGCTCGCCCGCAGGGCGAAAGATGGGAGCGTCATGTGGGATCGCCCGGGCATCCCCACCAAGCACCGGGCCGTGTACTACTTCGGGCCGGCCCTGCTCCTGGGCGAAAAAACCCTCATCACCCAACCCGGGGCCGCTTACAGCTTGGCCACCGGCGAAAGGGTCCTGGAGCAGGAGACGATGACCGGGCGCGGGACGTCGCGGTCCTATGATGAAAAAGGGGGGTGCGGAATCACGCTCGGAAGCAGGAGGCTGCTGCTTCTCAGGACCGGCTACTACGACTTGGGGAACTTCACGGGCAAGTCGAGACTTCTCGGCTTCCGCTCCGGGTGCGTCAACAGCTTGATCGCGGCCAACGGATTGCTGAACGCGCCCGAGCATTCCTTGGGCTGCGGCTGCAACTATCCGATGTGGACCTCGCTTGCCATGGTGCACATGCCCGAGATGGAGACGTGGACGAACCCCAACCCGGGCCTGAGGGCCACGTGGCTCAGGGAAAGGCGAAGCAGGCGCAAGAAGCCCGAGCCGATCCGGCAGGTGGGGATCAACTTCGGCGCGCCCGGGGACCGCCGGGCCCAGAGCGGGACGTTGTGGCTGAGGTACCCGTTCCTGGTTCCTCGCCCGGACATCAACATGCATGTGCACACCGAACCCGAGCAGCTCCAATGCTTCCGGCGCCATTCGCTGCGGATGCGCGGCGGGCCCCTGCCGTGGGTCGCCGCCTCCGGCGCCCAGGGCCTCCAAAGCCTGACCGTCACGCTCAACCCTGAAGAGCCAGACGCGAGTTCCTGCCTGATCCGCCTCTTCTTCGCCGAGCCCGAGGGCCTCAAGCCGGGCGATCGCGTCTTCTCCGTCGCCATCCAGGGCCGACCGGCCCTGAAGGACCTGGACGTGGTCAAGGAGGCCGGCGGGCCCAGCCGGGCCGTCGTAAAGGAGTTCAAGGGCGTCCGCGTGAAAGACAAGCTGGAGGTGACCCTGAAGGCCGCCGCGGGTGAGACGCTGCTCTGCGGCATGGAGATTGCTGCTGAGGATTAGGTCGCGGAGGGGCGAGAGCCGAGATTCGCCGGGGCAAGTCGGAATCCGACGTGCCGGGAGATGCGCGGGCGGAGATCATCCTTCACCCGGGCCGGTGTCACATCGCCGCGGGGAGGCTCGAAGACGTCGGGGTTTATCGAGGGCCCGCCGGGCCTTACAATCGTGGTAAGGCTGTTCGCGATGGCCGCGGGCAGGAAATCAACGGGAGATTCCGGATGAACGCACAATCGGTTCTGAAAAATCCCCGCGATGCTCTCATCGGCATCGCTTCAGGCATGCCGCGCAGCTCACGGCACAACAACGTTGAGGCGGCAGGCAGGCTTCGACGACGCATGCATGTGGGCATGACCGGAGGATTCAGGGCTCTCGTCGTCTCCGCACTGTTGGCGGCCTGTCTTGCCGCGCCGGTGGCGGCGCAGGAGAAGGGCGGCCTCGACCGGCAGAAGCTCCACGCCGAGGCGCTGGCCGAGGCAGCCGAGCCCATCCGCCCGGGGGCTCCCGGCAAGAGGCCGTTCTGGAACACCTACGCGAAGCGGTTCATCCACGCCCCGGCCTTCGACATCAAGCCGGTCGAGGGCGCTTCGCATTACCGCTTCACGGTCACGCTGCTGCGAAAACGCGGGGGCAAGAGCACCTACGTCTTCGAGGCGGCCGAGCCCTGGGTGCCCCTGACGCCGATCTGGCGGGAAGAGTGGGTCTGGGGAAAGTGCACCTTGAAGATCGAAGGCCTCGATGAGCCGGGGGGCAAGGCCGTGGGCGTTGCGGGCACGCGCGCCTTCGGCCGGCTGTGGGTCTTCGACGGGCCCTACGGCAAGCCGAAGACAGCTTACCGCGAAAGCGCGATCCGGGCGTTGCGGTTCCTGTATCGCCACCACCCCTACGTCCGGAAGTGGAAGGCGGACGCGGCCGGCGGGGAGCTGAAGCGGACGGTGAACGTGTACTTCGACGCGCCCGTGGTCAGCGCCATGGCGCTGCTGTCGGTCCACTCGACCGATCCCGGGGAGAAAAAGCCCGCCCTGGCCCTGGCGCGGACCGTGGCCGACTTCATGCTGGCCCACCGCCGGCCGGCGAGCGACCCGCTGGCGCACTTCCCCACGCGGGCGCGGCGAATCATCCGCTACGGCCGATACGCCGCCAGCGCCTGGCTGGACCTCTACGACGTGACGAAGGACCAGAAGTACCTCGATGCCGCCAAACGCGTCGCCGACACCTACGCCACGACGCAACTGCCCTGCGGCACCTGGGGCCTCGTGGTGGACTCCCGCGGCAAGCCGCGGGCCCTCAAGACCAAGCAGGACCAGCCTGCACCGAAGAACCTGCTCCTGCCGGGGGAGGAGCTGTTGTTCCTGGACCGGCTGGTGGGGCAGTACGGGCTGAAGGAATACGCCAAGGTCCGCGACGCGGCGTTCCGCTGGCTGATGGAAAACCCCGTGAAGACCTTCGACTGGGAAGGGCAGTTCTGGGACGTCGCGCCGCAGCCGCCGTACAGGAACCAGTCCTCCCGGGCGGCGGCCGCCACCGCGACCTACCTGTGCAACCACGCAAAGGAAGACCCCAAGTACGCCCCGCTGGCCGAGGAGCTGCTGCGCTTCTGCGAGGACCAGTTCGTCACCTACCGCGCCCGCACCCGCGGCAGGCCCGACCCCCTGCCCACCGTCGCCGAGCAGTATCGCTACGGCGCCGTCAACTACAGCTCGGTCCGGCTGATGATGGCGTACGCCGGGGCCTACCGGGCGACGGGGCGGAGGCTTCACCTGGCCAAGGCCCTCTCCCACGCCAATACGATCGTCAACACGCAGGGGGAGAAGGGCCACTACCCGACGCACCTCGGCAAGGGCGACCGCGACACCTCCTGGGTCAACTGCGCCGCCTGGGTCGCGCGCGACATGCTGGGCTTCGCGAAGCGGCTGGATGAGTCCAAGTGATCCGGGAGCGGCGAAGTCCTCGCCGCCGGGGGGGAGCTGGCAGGGATCTGCCTGTTCCTGCTGGTGGTTGTGGCCATCAACAGCAAGTCGGCGAGCGGCTGGCTGGCCGGGGCATCACAACACCCTGATGATCGGCCTTGGCGGGTCGGGCAAGGCCGTGAAGACAGGCCCCTTTCCCTTCCGACGGGGCTGCCGGCCAATCGTGCCCCGACAGGTCCGCAAAAAGGCCCATAATTGCGCCCCAACCTCAGCCAGTTTCGTCGATTTGCCGATTTCGATTTGGCCGTAGCTTGTCCCCTCGGCGGGGGTTGAACTGCTAGTCGGGTTACGCTAGGGGCCCGTGGCGCTGCACGGGCCAAGCTCCTGTAGGAGTGAGCACTCATGAGTCACCGGTGGCTTGCTGCGGCGGGCGTGGGGTTGGCGGTCCTGATGTCCTGCGGGGCGGCGCGGGGGCAGTACATCCCCTTCACCAAGCCGGCGAAGACGCGGCTGATGCGGTCGGGGGAGCGGCAGAGGGTCATCGGCTACGAGTACGGCAATCCCCTCCACGGGGTGCAGATCTTCAACCACAACCCCCGCCGGGGGCGGCCGGGCATCAACCCGCTCAGGGTGAACCACGAATTCAGGCCGCAGAACGTCACCACCCTGAAGCAGTGGCGCAAGGCCCGGGAGCGGATCCGCAGGCGCGTGGTCAAGTTCTTCGGCGAGCTGCCCCCCATGGACCTGCCGTTGGAGCCGAAGGTGGAGAAGGAGGACGACCACGGGGACTACCTCGTACGGATCGTCAGCCTACAGTTCGACAAGCGGCGGCGGGTCAAGGCCGGGGTGATGATCCCGAAGGGCTACCCGGCCCCCGGCCCGGCGGTGCTGGTGTACGGCAGCTACGACGTGGGCATCGACAAGATCACCAAGGGCGTCTACAGCCGGACCGTGGGCGTGCACCTGGTTCGGCAGGGGGTGGTGGTGGTGGCCCTCCAGCACATGTACGACGAGTTCGGCAAGAGCACCACGCTGAACACCACCGGGGCCGCCGCCCACAACGTCCGGAGGGTGGTCAGCTACCTCCGGACCCAGAAGGACCTCGTCCGCCCCGAACAGATCGGGCTCTTCGGGCACGTCTACGGGGCGGAGCTGGGGTTCTTCATCCTGGCGCTGGAGGACCGCATCGCCGCCTACGTGGCCGCCGGTAGCCAGATGGGGCCGACCGCCCCGTACACTGCGGCGTTCTGGGGTCCGCCGTTCTGGTGCAACCGCGGCTGGCAGGGGATGGGCGGGGCCTCCTCGCGCGCCCAGCCGAAGATGTTCATCTCCGGCATGAACGTCTCCATCCGCCCCCTGCCGTTCCTGACGCAGGAGCTGATGGCCCTGGCGGCCCCCCGGCCGCTGATGGCCATGAACCACGGCATTGGCTACGGCGGCAAGACGGCCAACAACGGGGGCATCGAGTGTGTCCGGCCGGTGTGGGAGCTCTACGGCAAGCCGGTGCCCATCGAGCTGGCCGGGCACAAACTGGACACCAACCTGCCGGCCAACGCCAGGAATCACATCACCAGCTTCTTCCTCCGCGCCATGGCCGGCGTGAACCCCGGCCACGCCGGGCCGGAGAAGGTCCGGGAGATCCTACAGGGGCTCAAGAGCCCCCAGCCGGCCGCAAGGCTGCGGGCCTGCCGCCTGGCCGCCTGGTGGGAGTGTGCCCAGGCCAAGGACCAGCTACTCAAGCTCCTCACCAGCAAAGACCTGACCCTCCGCCGGGCGGCGGCCAAGGCCCTCGAGCGCATCGGGGCTGTCAAGGAGCTGTTCGCACACATCAGGCATCCGGACCCGGTGATGCGGCTGGCGGTGGTGGAGGCCATCTACCTCCATGGCGCCGACGAAAAGACCTGGGAGGCCATGCTCGAGTACAAGGAGGACGTCGACAAGTGGGTCAACGAGGCCAAGTGGCAGACCATGGAACTGAATCCCTACGAGTAGCAGCTCTTCAACACCGGTTCTTCAGTGGAAGAATCGATGTTGAAGAGCTGCTAGAGCAGGCGAGCAGTGGAACAGGCGAAGAAAAACCACGCAAAGCCCGCCGAATCCAAGAGGCCTCGGCCCGAGCAAGACCCGGTCGCCTGCGGCCTGCCTGCCGCAGACAGATCTCCTGCTCAACTGTTCACCTGTCGGGCAACCGGCAGAATCGATGTTGACGGACGAGTAGTGGGGGTCAGGTCTCATCATTTGGGGGTCAGGTCTTGATTAGTGATTAGCATCATTTGGGGGTCAGGTCTTGATTAGTGATTAGTGGGCAGTGACAGCCGGTTCCCCGGGCCGGTCGCGGAAGGGGGTCGCCTGGCATCATCAAGGTTCTTGCCTTGCCCGAGGGCCGGCGGTACGATCTTCGCGTCGGCGCGATTGCCGCAGAGTGCGGAATGATGTCGCGCGTTCACAGAAGTCGCGGCTCGCCAGGCCGGGTCGTTGCCACGGGCGCGGCCGGGTCATTCGCAGCGAAGGAACCGAGCTAAAGGAAGCTGCCATGAAGTGTCCCAAGTGCCAGCGGACGATGTCCACGATCAGCTATGAAGGCATCGAGATCGAGTCGTGCCCGGGCTGCGGGGGGGAGTGGCTGGACGCCGAGGAATTGGGCAAGGCCGTGAGAATCCGCGAGCAGAAGTTCAGCGAATCCGAGCGGCGTGCCATCGCCGAGTCAACGACCATCACCGGCGTGAAGCTGGCAAACGTGGATCGCGACCTTCTTTGCCCCAAGTGCGGCGGCACGACCGACGCCGTCAATTACGGCGGCGACACGGGCATCGTGATCGACCGCTGCACCGGATGCCGCGGCTTCTGGCTCGACGAGGCCGAGTTGGAGAAGGTCCAGATGCTCGTGGAAGGCTGGGAAGACAAGCTCCCCGAAGACCTCCAGCAGTACGGGCCCAGACTGCGAGACGTGGCCGCGCGGGTGGACCGCGACGACGACGTCAGCATCAGCCGGCTTCCCCTCGTCGGACCGTTCATCAACGCCTGCATCAACGGGATTCTCGACCTTACGTCCTGACGACACAGAGCGGATCGGCTGGGCAAGGCCGGGGTGATCTGCCCGGCCGACAACGCCGCCGAGGCCGCCGTCGTCGCCGGCGTCGACGTCATCGGCGTGCGGTACCTGACCGAGGCGATGGGCTTCCTCAACGAAGGCCTGCCGCTGGAGCCGGTGGGGGTGAACCTGGAGGCGGTGTTCGCGGCCGAGAGCCGCTACGAGGTGGACTTCTCCGACGTCCGCGGTCAGGAGTCGGCCAAGCGGGCGCTCACCATCGCCGCCGCGGGCCATCACAATCCCGGTCCCGATGAATCGGGATCGGGAATCGGCCCGCCGGGGTCGGGCAAGACCGTGTACGTGGGCCACTTTTCGTACCGACCAGACTACCGCGTGTCTGGAGATAGGTATTGCGTCCCCGGAACTCCTGGTGGCGATGGCTGGCTACCGGCAGGACCGCTACAATCCATTCGTTCAGTGGAACAGCAACGGCGGATTCGACTGGATAACGGCCTCAAGGGCCGAGAAGGAGGACTGGTTTGAGCAGTGCGCGTCTCTCGATATCACGGACCAGCACGATTATGTGCCAGGGGAGTGGTCGTGCGTCCACTTCACCATTCAGACATACCTTAACTTCGGTGGTCATGACGCGGCAATCCCGCCCCTCTACAGCGATCCGACGTGGTCGACCCCGAACCGATTCAATCTGCCGTTATATTACGTCAGTGTTCTCGGTCCAAGCTTCGATCATTTCATCAACGGCATCTTGGTGGGTGGCAATCCTCTCGACATTGACGACTGGTATTTCTTCGAGCCCCAAACGGATCAGCACGTGTACCCCGGCGACTCGAGCATGCCAGGAAGAACCGAGATAGGGATACGTTTCGTGGGTGAATTCTGGGGTGATGCCGTCCTCTTCACAGACCGCACAAGGCTTGTCCATTGGCACATCGAAGACGATCTGACACCCTTACTGCTTGGGCATCACGAGGATCTAGTGCTTCCGCTGGCAGGCGATGCCAATCTCGACGCCGTTGTGGACGTGCTCGACCTTACCACCCTGGCCAACAACTTCAATAGGACGCCGGCCGATTGGGAACATGCCGACTTCAACGACGACGACATTGTGGACGTGCTCGATCTGACCATCTTCGCCAACAACTTCGGCAGCACGACCGGAGCGAAGGAAACCCCCATACCCGAACCCGCCGCCCTCGCCCTGTTGGGCCTCGGCGGGCTGGCGGTCATTCGTCGTCGGCGGCCTTGACGCCAGCGAGATGCTCCTGAAGCAGGCCATGACCGAGCTGGGCCTGTCGGCCCGCGCCCACGACAAGGTCCTCCGCATCGCCCGCACCATCGCCGACATCGAGGGCGAAGAGAACGTCCAGAGTCACCACCTCGCCGAGGCGATTTGCGCACGGGGAATCGTGGCAACAGCCTTCTGGAACCGCATTCGCAAGGCCGCTTAAGTCTTTTTGCCCAAGCAAGATGTGGGCAAGGGGACGGCCATGACGGGGGCATCTGCGGAACTCACCGTGACGGTATCTTTCTGGACTTGCCGCCGTCGCCTCCATGCGCTCTGTCTGGAGCAAGATCCCGCCCGTCAGGCCTATTCGTCCGCCGGCCGGTTGCGGGTGTCGGCGATGCGGACGAGGGCGTACAGACCCGCGCCGCAGAATCCGCCCAGCAGGACGATCGGCACCCACAGTCTCCGGCCGATCTTCTGCTCGCGCATGTCCTTGCAGACCCAGATCGTCAGCAGGATGTGCAGGGCCAGTAGCACCAGCAGCAGCCCGCCGGCGCAGCCTCCATCGCCCCCGTGGCCACGGCGCTGACGGTCGATGGCCACCCGGCGGGCCTCCAGCTCCAGCCCACGCATGGCCTTCTGGTGCTGCAGCTCCGCCTGCCGGGCCTCCATGTGCATCTCGCGCTCTTTCTGTTGCATCTGCTCGGCGGCGGTGGGTTCACGACCTTCCGGCTCGGCCATGGCCGGCAGGGCTACCGTGAAGATTGCGGCCAACAGGATCACTCCAATTGTGCGTGTCATGTTCGCTCTCCCGTAGCTGACAGGCTGTATCCGTCGTCTGGCGGCGGCCCCAAGAGGCCCGGCCGCACGACAGTGACATATCTAGTCACTATCCGCCGGTGCCGGCGGCGGACCCGCCGAGGAAGTTGCCGGCCTCGGTCTCGATCATCTTCCGCCGCTCCTCGTCGTTGAGCTTGCCGTCGCCGTCGGCGTCGTACTTATCCTGGAGCTTCTTGAAGTACTCGCGCATCTCCTCCCGGCTGACCTGGCCGTCGCCGTCGGCGTCCATGGCCTTACGGCGTTTCTCCATCTCCGCCTGGACCTTCTCGAAGGCGGCCTTGCGCTCCTCCGCGGAGACCTCCCCGTCGCCGTCGGTGTCCAGCCGGCTGATGACTCGGTCGCGGGTCTTGGCCCACTTGGCCTTCTCGGCGTCGGCGGCGGCCTGCTCGGCGGCGTTGAGCTTGCCGTCGGAGTCCTTGTCGTGGCGGCGCACGAGGTAGCGGTCGACGCGATCCGCCACCTGCTTCCGCCACGACTCGCGCATGGCCTTCTTCTCGTCGTCGTCGAGCTTGCCGTCCTTGTTGGTGTCGTGCGTCTCCAGCAACCGCTTCTCGTAGTCGGCGAGCATGGCCTTCGCGGCGGCCTCTCGCTCGGCGCGGTCCAGCTTGCCGTCCTCGTCGGTGTCCCAGCGCTTGGTCCACTCGGCCTGACGTTTCTTCCACTTCTCGCGATCGGCCTCCATGGCGGCGCGCTCCTCGTCGCTGAGCTTGCCGTCGGAGTCCTTGTCCCAGCGGCGAGTGGACCGTCCCCGTCCGCGGCGGGGCAGCCCGCGCTGCAGCATCGTGTTGGCGGCGTCGCGCTCGGCGCCGGTGAGCTTGCCGCTCTTGTCCTTGTCGCACCGCGCCAGCACCAATTCCTGCACACCCAGGCGGTACTTCTCCGCTTCCGGCCAGTTCAGCTTGCCGTTGCCGTCGAGGTCGTGGGCGGTTGCGACGGACCAGCGATCGTAGGAGCGCACGAAGCTCCTGGGCTTCCCCGCGGCGGCGGCGAACTCCTTCGTCGTGATCTCGCCGTCGACGCCGGCGGCGTCGAAGAACCGCCCGCGCTCGTCGCCCTGGCGGTAGTCGTCGAACAGATCCTTCACGTGGTCGACCGGCGTCTTCAGGCCGGCCTCGGCCTTGGCGGGGGCGGGGGTCTGGGCGGCCGCTGCCGCTGTCAGGAGTGCCAGCGCCGCAACGGCCGCTGCGAGGATCGTCAGGTGGCGGGTCATGGTCTTCCCTTTCGATTGGCAATCGTCCCTCGGTCCGGACGGGGACCGACGCCGGGTCAAACGCACGGGGCCAGGACCCATTGCGACAATCCGGGATTTCCCGGATGGCCTTCGGCCGGCGACCGCCGTCGGCCTTTCTGACGATTGTATCGCCGATCGCGAGATCAGCAAGCATGTTTTCTGCTCGGTTGAGGGGGTATCCAGCCGTTGCCAGGCCATGATGTCGCCCAAAACGCCCTGCGTAGGGGCGTTCATTGGCGATCCGCGCAGACCGTCCCCATCGCCTCCTCGTCCTGGGGTTGTCTCGTCCTTCGTCGCGTTCATCCGGGCACCGTCTCGGGCAGACACTCGACATCCACGTGCCGATGGAATTCGAACGCCGCGGCGGGCGCAAGGAAACCGTCCTGCCTCCAGGCGGCCCGCATGAGTCAGTCTGTCGCAGCAGGGGGAACCGGGGGTGTGCGTTCCCGGTGTTGAACTGGCGAGGCGATTTGCGCACGGGGAATCCTGGCAGCAGCCTTCTGGGGGTGGGTGGGTACAGCAGCGTAAGGCTTGTCGCCAAGAATCCTTACAGGCAATTCCGGAAGGTCAAGTCGCCCGCCTCTTCACCGTACACCACGCCCCGGCCCGGTGTACACAGTGGAACGCCATACGGGACCTGTTCTGGCAGCTCTGGGGACGGGCAGCGTAGCTTCCTCCACGCTCGTCCTCCTGCCGGTAAATGCCTGAGAAGGGATGGCACGACATGGCTTCGGCCGGGACCCCGGTCAGGCGGGAGGTGGTCCGGATTACTCTGGGCCATCTCTGAGGTGCCCATACGGCCTGAGACGGTCAACGCTCTTGGCTCCCATCCCCCATCTTCTCAATGTCTGGTCGCATTGGCAGGTTCTTGAGAACCGCCGGCAGGAAATGCCGTGCGAACTCCTGCGCGTGACTACGAATCTCCTCCCGTTCAGACACAGCAGAGCACGGCCCGAATTGGATCTGCGCGAAGTAGCAGTACTTCTCCCCCAGCTGGCTCAGCGTTCCTCTGACACGCAGCCGGTCGCTGGTCGGTTCGCCGTTCACGCTGAAGAGGTGGAACCGGACGAGGCGGCTGCGCCGACCGTCTTCGTAATCGACTCTGCGCCACACCAGCGGCTGGTCCCAAGGCCGTGAAGGGCCGACGACACTAGGAAACGTTTCGACGCCGGCGTTGACTACAGTCGCACCGGCGACGGATAGCTGTGGGTCTGGCCTCGGTACATGTGGGACAGGACCGCCCAGGGCTTCGGTGTGGTAGGCCACGTGCAGTCGCCAGTGCCGCCAGCTGCTGCCGGCAGGCTCCCGCGTATCGACGTAAACCCGTGAGAGATACCAGTTGCTCCTACGGTTGGCATAGTGGGTGGCACTGTTACCCATGCCGATACCCAGCTTGGCCTTGGCATCCTCGTCGAGGATGATCTCACCGTCCTTGACCCCCGGCAGTTCACCCGTCGCCGTCAGTCTTGCATATGGGCCGAACCTCTGTGGAAGCGAAAGCAACCGGAAATCCCTGCTGACTCGACAGCCTTTCGGCCAGGGAACCTCATGCTTCTCCCAGTCCCGGGCAATTTCCGCCACGCCCCAAGACACCAAGATGTTTAGCCCTAAGGCGAGCGCCCCGAGCACGGATGCGACTACCAGGGCCCGAATGCGGCCTCGAGTCCTGGTTTTTCTCAATGCGATCAGCCCCCAAACCGCCAGGGCAATGCCGCAAGGCAGAAGGAACACCCACAACTTGCCGAGGAAACCGAGAAGTGGCGACGGCGACGAAGTGAAGATATCCACGATGCGTGCTGACGTTGCTAGCACACCCAACGCGATGGCGCTCAGACCAACGCTCGTTAGTCTCCGGATAGGTCCGCCCCGTAGATGCGTAGCGACGGCAGGCCATTCGCCCGCAACCTGGGACAATGCATTCACGGCCGTGCAGACCTGCCAAACAAACACGAGGAACAGCATCCAACCGACAAACCCCGTGAAGATGCCGAACAGCGGGATGACGCTGAGAAGTCCCAGGATGCAGATTGCCAGTGCCAGCCCTTGGGATACGCGTGGCACGGGCAGACCATGGTGCTGCGCTGCAGTATTGAAGTCCCTGGCAAACCCCCAGTACGCGACGAAGACCCAGTAAAGATTGAAGAACGGGACAAAGAGGAGGCCCACTGCCTTGCCCGGCGTTGTGCGCGCGCCAAACGACTGGATGCTCTTCCAGATTCGATAGACGAATACCAACGGCACAAGCGTGAGGAAGGGCGCCGCCAGGACTGAGAGGACAAGCCTGGTCGCGTCTCGCATCACAAGCCCCCACCAACCCGCGATCCACGGGGGGCGGGAGATCGGCTTCCCGGCCAGGGCCTGCGCCACCAGATACACGCTAACCGGTATCCAGAAGTAGAAGGAGATCGCCCCTGGGATCAACAGAGATAGGAAGAAGAAACTGCGGCTGATAGGAGCAACCTTTGGCCGGTCGCTATTCGCCACTGGTGTCTCTGCTATCGGAGGCTTGGCCATGGCTTCACTCTTCCCTTTCCCACGGCATGCATTCCCACGAACAGCGCATCTGGCGTCGGTTTTGCCGACCAATAAATGACGATACAGTCTGCCAAGGGCCAGCAGCGACGTCAACCCTTGGCATGGAACTACCACACGCCCGGAGCAACGTCCGCCTCTAGCCTCGCCTCCTGGTCCTTCTGCAGCCCCGTGAAGAAGTCCAGGCCCGTCTGCTCCTCCATCTTGTCGATGCTGGTCAGGAATTGCCTGGGTGCCTCGGTGCCGCGTACCTCCTGAGGCATGATGAACGCCAGCATGCGGAGATCGGGGGACATCATATATATTTCCGGACGGCCGCGCCGGGGCGGGAGCGACCCCCTGGGCACGGATGAGGGGGACGGGGCGTCGCGCGAAATCGGGTAGTTGTTGTGTGAATGGTGTCCAGCCGCTAACATCATGTCGGCCCTTGATTCGGGGAGGCGCCCATGATTTCGCGCGTGCACAGCTCCATCCTTCAGGGCATCGACGCCATCGCGGGGGAGGTCGAGGCCGACGTGGCCAAGGGCGGGATGGGCGAGCTGAAGCTGGTCGGGCTGGCCGATGGTCCATGAGCATGGGCCGCCCTGAAGAACGACCGCTACTACGACTGGCCGCCTCGCTGGCATTCCACTGCCGTGCCTACGCGATGGCGTCGGATCGCAGGCCGGGGAACTCCCGCTCGACCTCGGGGGTATGCGGCACCTCTGCCGCCTGGGCCGGGACAGTGCGTGTCGGCCGGGTGGTCGGTGTCTTGTCCGGCCGCTTCTCGCATCCGAAAACAGCTGCCAGGACCACGATCGTCGCTGTCAGATCGGTAAGCCCCCGCGTCGTCCAGTTGGATTTCCAAGACATGTTTGATGTTCTCCGCGATTGGCCATCTCATCCCCGCCCGCCGTCGGCGGGACCCGCGCCAGCATACCACAGCCGACACAGCAGGCCGACCGGCCAGCCGGCCCCGGAGAAAACGCTTGCCATGGGGTTCGTCCGGGCGTACGATTCGCGGGACCTCCGGCGGTGACACCGCGACCGGCCGGAGGCAATGGAATGCCACGCGGGGGCCGGAGACATCCGCCAGACCGGAGCGGCGGCGTCCGGTCAGGGAGGACACGGCCATGATCGAATGGTGGTCGAACTTGGACGGAGTTGCACAGGGCTTCTTCATCACGGCGGTCTTCTTCAGCGTGCTGTTCCTGTGGCAGTTGATCGCCGCGCTGGTGGGCCTGAGCGGCGGGGAGGACTTCGATGCGGACGTGGCCGTCGACCACGAGGTGGGCCCGGGCGAGCACCCCGAGTTCGAGCACGGCGCGGAGGTCGACGGCGCCGCCACCATGGTCTCCTTCAAGCTGCTCAGCTTCCGTTCCATCCTGGCCTTCTGCATGCTGTTCACCTGGGCCGGGGCCCTGTACCTGAACCAAGGCGTGTCGCTGAACCGGACGCTGGGGTACGCGACGGGGTGGGGCCTGGGAGCGATGCTGCTGGTGGCGCTGCTGTTCTTCGGTCTGCGTCACCTGGCCGAGACGGGCTCGCCTCGAATCGCCTCGTGTGTCGGCACGGTGGGCACGGTGTACCTGGACATTCCCGCCGGCGGGGTCGGTGAGGCGAGGGTGACCGTCAGCGGCGTGGTCTCGCACGTGCGAGCCCGGGCCGCCGGCGGGCAGGAGCTCAAGGCCGGCACGCCCATCCGCGTCACCCGGGCGCTGGGCCCGAAGGCCGTCGAGGTCGAAACCACGGAGCAGTAGCAATCCAGAAAGGACGGCAGGACCATGCAATTCGCAACATTTCTGGGAGAGCTTTCCGGAGGCAACATCCTGGTGGTGATCGTGCTGATCGTCGTCGTCGGGCTGGGGTTGACGATCATCAGCCGAATCCGCCGATGCCCCTCGAACAAGGTGCTGGTGATCTACGGCAAGACGGGCAGCGGGGCGGCCCGGTGCGTGCACGGCGGGGCGGCGTTCGTCTGGCCCCTGGTCCAGGCGTACGACTACCTGAACTTGGAGCCGTTCGTCGTGCCGATCGACCTGACCAACGCGCTGTCGCAGGAGAACATCCGCGTCGCCGTACCCACCACGGTGACCGCGGCGATCTCCAATCGCCCGGGGATCATGGAGAACGCCGCCATCCGCCTGCTGGGGCTGCCGGGCGGGCAGATCCAGGCGCAGGCGCAGGACATCATCCTGGGGCAGATGCGCGCGGTCATCGCCACGATGGCGATCGAGGATATCAACCGCGACCGCCAGGCCTTCATGGGCAAGGTGAACGAGGCCGTCAGCGTCGAGCTGGAGAAGATCGGGCTGGCGGTCATCAACGTGAACATCCGCGACATCGAGGACGAGAGCGGGTACATCGTGGCCCTCGGCCGACGGGCGGCCGCCGAGGCCATCAACCAGGCCAACATCGACGTGGCCGAGCAGGAAAAGCGAGGCCAGACCGGCGTGGCCGAACGCCAGCGCGACCAGCGTGTGGCCGTGGCTGCGGCCGGGGCCGCGGCCGACATCGGCGAGGCCACTGCCGATCGGGACAAACGCCAGAAAACCGCCGGGCTGGACGCCCAGGCCGTCGAGGCCGAGACAGAGGCCAACGCCAAGAAGGCCTCCTACAACGCCAACCAGCGCGTGGCCGAGGAGCAGGCGCGGGACAAGGGCGAGTCGGCCTCACGCGAGGCCGACGGGGCCATCCGCGTCGCCCAGGAAAACGCCCAGAAGAAGGCCGAAGACGCCCGGGCGCTGCGCGAGCAGGCCAGGCTGAACGCCGAGATCGTCGTGCCCGCCAACGCCGACCGCGAGAAGGTGGTCATCGCCGCCGACGCCAGGAAGCAGGAGACCATCCGCATCGCCGAGGGCGAGGCCGAGGCCACCGTCGCCAAGATGACCGCCCAGGGCAAGGGCGTGCAGGCCAT
>CAZNSB010000040.1:0-8161 GCA_964575155.1 uncultured Planctomycetaceae bacterium
GGCAGAGCGCGGTCGCCAAGGCCTTCGCCGCGGCGGTCGCGCCGATCCTGAACCAGGCCAGACCAGACGGCGACCTCTCTTCCGTCGAGAGCACCAAGGAGAAGGCAGGAATGAAGATCGCGATTCCAACCGCGGGCGGGAGGCTCGCCGCGCATTTCGGGCACTGCGAGCGATTCGCCCTGGTCGAGGTGGACCCGGACGGCAAGACCATCCTCGGGGTGGACTACCTCGCTCCGCCTCCCCATGAGCCCGGCGTCCTGCCCCGATGGCTGCACGAGCAGGGCGCGGACCTTATCATCGCCGGCGGAATGGGCAGGCGGGCCCAGGACCTCTTCCGCGACAGCGGCATGCAGGTCCTCGTGGGCGCGCCCGCGGACACACCGGAGGGCATCGTGGCCGCCTACCTGAGCGACACGCTGGCGACCGGGCAGAATGTCTGCGACCACTGAGCCAGCGGGCGGTTGCCGGACCGCGTGCGGCCGGCGGCGGATCCGCGCCGCCCGGCCTTGGGGTCCGGAAAGCTCGTGCAGGCCCCAGGAGACACCCGAAGGTGAATACCAAGCAGACCATCGGGCAGTTCCGGATCAAGCAGTTGCCGAACTACGTGGTGCAGGATGACGAGGACGTCATCTTCCGCGTCGCCTTCGAGTCGAAGATCCCGTTGATCCTCAAGGGGCCCACGGGCTGCGGGAAGACCCGGTTCGTGGAGTTCATGGCCCACCGGCTGGAACTGCCGCTGGTGACGGTCTCCTGCCACGAGGACCTGACCGCCGCCGACCTGGTCGGGCGGTTCCTGTTCAAGGAGAACGAGACGGTCTGGCAGGACGGCCCGCTGACCCTGGCGGTGCGGCATGGCGGCATCTGCTACCTGGACGAGATCGTCGAGGCGCGCAAGGACACGACGGTCATCATCCATTCGCTCACGGACGACCGGCGGATCCTCTACATCGACAAGACCGGGGAGGTCGTCCGCGCCCACAGGAGCTTCATGATGGTCCTCAGCTACAACCCGGGCTATCAGAGCATCGTCAAGGACCTCAAGCAGTCCACGAAACAGCGCTTCGCCAGCATCGCCTTCACCCATCCCCCCGAGGACATCGAGGCCAGGATCATCCAGACCGAGAGCGGGCTCGGCCAAGACGACAGCCGCAAACTGGCCGAGATGGGCGCCAAGATCCGTCAGCTCAAGGGCTTTGGCCTGGATGAGGGCGTCAGCAGCCGATTGCTGGTCTACGTCGGCCGGTTGGTCAAGGGGGGGCTCTCGCCGATGCAGGCAACGCGGCACGCGATCAGCCAGACGCTGACCGATGAACCCGAGGTGCTCGACTCCATCCAGAACATCGCCGCGCTGTACTTCGGGGACCTGATGGAAGACGCCAGCGGTGAAGCCCCCCCCAAGCCAACCTGAGCCCGTCTCGCCCCGCGGCGCGTCCGCCGAAGACGCGCAAGACCGCTATCAGGGCTTTTCCCTGCGCAGCGTCACGTGGGGGTACCGCGAGATATTCCAAAGCGCCATCGAGGAGCTGTTCCGGCAGGGCTACCTGGGGCCGCAGCGGCAGGAAGTCACGGGCAGGTTCTTCGCCCTGATGAAGCAGGCCGATCAGAGTTGCTTCGATCACGTCCTGCGACATTTCCTCGGCGCGCTCAACCCCGCCAACCGCTGGATCATGGACGTGCCCGCGATTTTCGCAGACGTCACGCAGACGGGCGCCGCGCTCGCCCACACCAGGCTCTACTGCGGCACGCGCTTCTTCGAAACGCTCGCCCAGGGCGGCATGGGCACGACGCCGCAGGAGGTGCGAGACTGCCTCGGCTGGCTGCGGCGACTGCGCGAAATCGACGAGGACCTGGCGATGGCCTTTCTGGCCGGGCATGGCCGGCTGTCCCGGCGCCTGCGCCGGCTGGAGATGGAGCGATACATCGACGTCGCCATCGACATGCACCGCCGAAGCAGGCCCTCCGCCTGCGCCTTTCTGCGCGGCGAGCTCAAGACCTCCGAGACCTACATCCTCGCGATGACGCAGGAGTGCCGGCTCTGCGACGTGGACGATGCGCTGGCCGCCATGATCAAGGCCCTGACCGGCGAGGACTGCGAGATCGCCGACCTGAGCCAGCTCGACTCGGACGACCTCATCGAGCGCGGGACCCGGGTCCTTGCGTTGCACGGGCACCTCTACCTGCCAGAGCGGTTTCGCGGCTTTGACCGGGCGGACCTCAACCGCAAGTGGTACCTGCTGTGCGGCATCGCCTGCGCCTCGATGCTGCTGGAGAACAGCTTTGCCCGCGTCCACGGACATCCGGAATACCGCACCTGCGCGGACCTCGCCGGGCACGAGACTCGGCGCGTCAACCTCTTCCAGATCATCGAGTTCATCCGCGCGCTGCGACGGGCCTGGCGCCGCTGGCCGGGGGCCCGCCGGCTGGTGGCCTTCGGCCTGCAATCCGAACCGGGAGGCCCCGTCGCGCCTCACGGCGCCGAGCGGGCCCTTGCCGACGCGATGGACGATTCGCTTCAGACGCCCGCGGCGATGACGCTTCGACGCGTCGCCGAGGGTTGCGTCAACTGTTTCGACGTGGCCGCCCGACTCGATGAGCCCTGGGCGCGGGACATCGTTGCCGCATACCCGGCGATCGCCACCCGGCCCGTCCGGCCGGCAGGGTTCCTCTCCGACTTTTTGTTCCCCGTGTCCTTCTCGGGCGCTCCGCACGACCAACTGATCGCCGACCTGAAGGATGCGGCCGGCAAACATCGCTCCGGGAAGGATGCTCACGACCGCGAGGCGACCATCGAGGACAGCGGCGAGGGGGACGGCGACGTCGATGAGGAGCCAAGGGAGACGGCCCGCCGCGAGGCTGCATTCATTTATGACGAATGGGACTTTCAGCAGAATGACTATCGGCCTTCCTGGTGTCACGTGCACGCCAAGCACGTCGAGCCGTCTACCAGCCGACCGCCGCAGGCCGAGTGGCTCGATCAGGCACGCAAGGTGCGAGCCGTGTTCGAGCGACTCAAGCCGGACATGGCGCGCCGCGAGAAGCGCCTCTCCGACGGAGACGACATCAACGCGGACCGCCTGCTGGAGTACCTGCTGGACCGCCATCGCGAGCCCAGCCCGCCGGTGCGCTTCTACGAGAGGCCGCTCGTCAATCATCGCGATCTGGCCGTGCTGATCCTCCTGGACCTCAGCGGGTCAACCGGCGAGCAGCTCGCCCACGAGGTGAGAGTGCTCGATGTGGAGAAGCAGGCTGCCATCGTCCTCGGCCAGGGGCTGGCGGCGCTGGGAGACCGCTTTGCCGTGTGCGGGTTCAGCTCCAATGGCCGGGAAAAGTGCGAGTATCTCACCTTCAAGAGCTTCGACGACCGGTGGAGCGGCGACGCCGTCGGCCGGGTGATGGCCGCCTGGCCACGCAGCTCAACACGGATCGGCCCGGCCCTTCGCCACTCCGGTTACCTCCTGTCGCTCCAGCCCGCCCGCCAGCGCCTCATCATCGTGGTGACCGACGGCAAGCCGACGGACCAGGGCTATGACCCCAACACGCGGTACGCGCAGCACGACGTTCGCATGGCCTGCGAAGAGAACGCGCGCAACGACGTGCACACCTTTGGGATCTCGACGGAGGAGAACTCCCTTGCGGACATGGAGATCATGTTCCCCCGCCGGCGGTTCGTGATCCTCCCCAGCATCGCCCAGTTGCCTCGTCTCCTGCCCCAGTTCTACCTCAGGCTCACTCTGTGAAAGGGCAGAGCCCCGAGCGCGAATCCGCGCGACCGACCCATCGCGCAGGACTCCTTCCGCTTCGCCGGCGGGCCGCGCAACCTTTTGACGGCTGAACCCTTGCAGGCACATCCGGTCAACCCGTTCGGCGGAAGGTACGCCCGCCCAAGGCACTGGTTGGGCGGCGTGCGGCATCTGGAGATCGCCCTGGCGGCCCACCGGGCCTGGTTCGAGGTGGCGGAGGCGCACCTGGCCGGTGCGCTCCGCCTCACTGTCGGCTACCGGGGCGGCGTGCGGGTCTTTCTCAACGGGAAGGAGATCGCGCGCGCCCACCTGCCGGGAGGCGCCCTGGATCCCAAGACGGTTGCCCAAGCGTATCGGCCGGAGGCCTATCTCATCCTGCCGGGCGAAGAGCCCGATGGGCTGGCGCGCAAGGGCGAAGAGCCTGCCTTCTGGCCGGACCTCTACGGCCGGTTTCCCGAAGGGCTGAAGCCGGAAAAGGTGCGGCGCTATTTCCCCTTCCCCCAGCCCCACGAGAAGAAGATCTGGGAGCGCGTGCAGGGGCTGCGCGACCGCGTGCTGTCGCTGGCGTTGCCCCCGAAAGCCCTGCGCAAGGACTCCAACCTGCTCGCCATCGAGGTCCGCCGCGCGGACCTGCACCCCGTGGTCCTCGCCGGGAAGGACTATCCTTGGGCGCGGAACGCCCGACAGGACGTCGCCTGGCCGCACTGCGCCCTGCCGCATGTGGAACTCCGGGCCACGCGCCCGGGCGTCTCGCCGGCGCGTGCGCCGGCCGGGGCGGCTCGGCTGCGGGCCTCGGACATCCACACGCGGCTGTACGACCGGGACCACCTGGAGGCGGGTGTTCCGGCGCGGGCGGCCTTCGCCATGGGGCCACGGAACGGCACGGCCGCCGCCGCGCTCGTGCTCGAAACGGGCCGCGCGCTTGCGGGGCCCAAGGCCAGCGCCGGCGCGTTTCAGAAACGGGGCGGCCGTAGCGCCCTGCCTGCATCCATCGCGCGCCTCTATTGGTTGAAGCCGCGCGCAATCTCCGAGATCCGCGGGCGGTCCGGGCGGATGTTCAGCTACGCATCGAACAATCCCCACGGATACGACGGCGGCGCCGCAGAGCCCCTGCGCGCCTTCGATCAACTCGGGCGGGGCGCGCCGGAGCGGCTTTGCGCCGGCGCGATCCAGCCCCTCTGGCTTTCTCTGCGGATTCCGAAAGACGCCCGGCCCGGGCTGTATGAAGGCAAGGTGCGCATCACGGCCGAAGGCGCTTCGCTGACGCTCCCCGTGATGCTGGAGGTCTGCGGCTTGGCCGTCCCCGATCCGAACGCGCTGGCCACCTTCGTGGCGGCCGAACAGTCGCCCTACGGCGTGGCCAAGCAGTACCGGGCGCCGCTCTGGTCCCAGCGGCATTTCCAGTTGATCGGGAAGAGCTTCGCCGAGCTGGCGCGACTCGGGAACCGCTGGCTCAACCTCCCCGCCGTCTGCAACACCGAATTCGGGAACCGCGACGACACGCTCATCCGCTGGATCCGGAAGAAGGACGGGGCGCTCCGTTTCGACTGCACGATCCTCGATCGTTATCTCGACCTGGCGCTCAGCGTCCATAAGCGCATCGACGTCTTCAACGTCGTGGTGATCTCGGACGGCACGGTGCGGATCACCGACGAGGCCGGGGGGAAGACGAACGAAGTGAGGCTCCTCCACAAGGACGGGCTCGTCGCCGAGCGGCGAGAGGACTGGAAGGCCTTCGCGAAGGCCCTATACGCGCATTTCAAGAAGCGGGGGCTGGAGCGGAACCTGTATTGGGGCATGACCTGGGACAACGTGAAGGCGCCGCACGGCTTGAAGGAGGCGTTCGCCGAAGCCGTTCCGAACGTCTTCTGGACCCGGGCGGGGCACAACCTCCACTTCGACGCTTTCTACAAGGTCTCGGTCGGCGTCTACGGCATCCGCTGGAACCCGCGATTCGAGGGAAAGGGCTGGAAGTCGAGGGAACTCGCCCTGTTGAGCTCGCGCAATGCGCTCTGCCCCGCGCGCGACATGTCGCCCTACATGGCCTACCGGACCTTCCCGGACAACGCGCTGGCCTCGGGCCACCGCGGGATCGCCCGGCTGGGCGCCGACTACTGGGGCGTCCACATGGCCGGGTGGAAGGGCGGGAACCGATCGCGCTTTCCCGGCTTCCTGACCAACGCGCTGCTCTGGCCCGGGCCGGAGGGCGCCGAGCCCAGCGTCCGGCTGGAGATCCTGATCGAGGGGCTTCAGGAGACGGAGGCGCGGCGATGATGGCAGAGGTGTGCCTGGCCCATCTCCACTCGGCAGATGGGAAGTACCTCGCCGAGTGCGAGCGTCTCGCCGCCGAACACCACGCCGACGGGTTTCCCTGCCGGCGCCTGAGCCAGTGGTGCGGCGCCGACGAGACCGGCCTGAGGATCCGGCGCATCGCCTTGTGGCACCACGCCGTCGCCCTGGCGCTGTCGGTGCCGGCGCGGGGATGGCCCCGGCGCCGCCCGCAAACAAGGGATGCACCCCGGACGGGAAAACGAAAAACGAACTTGGCGCAGGCAAGGGGTAGCGTATGCTGGAGGAGTTGCCCGCCGCCGCAGCCGGGGAGCATCATCCGGGCAATCCCGGGCGGGCCCCCGGCCGCTGGGGAAGAGGAAGCTGTTTGTATGCCCTTACGGCACAAGGAAGACTGGGAGCAGATGAAGCAGCGGATGTGCGCCTGGTGGGCGCACGAGAACGTCGGGCGCTGCGGGATGTCGGTCACGGCGCCGCGCGACGGCGCTGCCGGGGCCCCGCGCCCGGCGCCCCCGGGGACGCCCGAGGAGAAGTGGTACGGTCTGGACTACTGGAGCGCGCTGACCGAATGGGCCAACGCCCGCACGTTCTTCGGCGGGGAGGCCTTTCCGATGTATTCCATGGGGTACGCCGGAGTCGCGACGCACGCGGCCTTTCTGGGCTGCCAGGTCGAGCTGGGCCCGGAGACCGGGTGGGTCCGCCCGCATCCCGCCCTCACCGGCGACGCCATCGACTGGGCGGCGCTGCGGATTGACGAGGCCGGGCGGAGCTACCGCTACCAGATCGACCGGCTGCGTCGCGCGGCGCGGGAGTCCGAGGGCAAGTGCATCCCGGGTGTGGGTGCGTTCGGCGGCACGGGCGACACGCTGGCGTGGCTTCGCGGCACGGAGCGGCTGCTGTATGACCTGAAGGACCGGCCCGAGGAAGTGGCGGCCGCCGAAATGCACCTGGTCGGGCAGTGGTGCCAGCTCTACGACCGCTTCCACGAGATCACCAAGGCCCCGGCCGAGGGTTCCACCTGCTGGTTCGGCTTGTGGTCCCCGGGCAAGTTCTACGCCGCCCAGAACGACTTCTCTTACATGATCTCGCCGACCGCGTACGAGCGGATCTTCCTGCCGGCGCTGCGGAGGCAGTTGGACTTCCTGGACCACACCGTCTACCACGTGGACGGGGTGGGCAGCTTCGTCCACGTGGACCTGCTGTGCGAGCTGCCGCGGCTTCAGGGGCTTCAGATCCTCCCCGGGGCCGGCAAGCCCAGCCCCCTGCATTACATGGACGTCCTGAAGAAGGTGCAGGCGGGCGGAAAGAACCTCCACATCACGCTCAGGTGCGAGGAGGTCCGGGCCGCGCTGGGGGAGCTTTCGGCCCGTGGGCTGTTCATCTCGACGGCCTGCAAGACCGAGCAGGAGGCGCGGGACCTGCTGGGCAAGGCGGAGCGCTGGTCCAGGGACCGCGTCGTCGCGGCGACCTGACAGACGGGGCGGGCAGGGCTTGCCGCCGGGAGGAAGCACAAGCAAGGTGTTTCGAGACGGGCCCTTCCGGTATGGTGAGCCCCTGGCGAACAGGAGACAGTGCGATGAAGCATGCACTGATCGGGGTGTTGGCCGCTGTGGCGTGGGGAGGTGCGCTTCCCGCGGAGCAGTGGACGACGGTCCGCGCCGGCGAGCAGGACACCTGCAAGATCACCGGCGTGACAACCATCAAGAACGACGCCGGGGAGCGGTCCGCAGGATCCACACCCCCTCCGCCCCCTCCCGATACTGCACCGGCCCCATGACCGGCCCAGCCGTGATGCGCAGCTTGACGGTCGTAAGGTTTTTCGGGCCCTTGAGCACCGCGCGCACGGCGATATCCCCGTAGGCCAGCCCCACGCCCCCCCGCCGGGGCTTCACCGTCAATCTGCCCAGCTTGCCGACGACTACCAGCTCGGCTTGCGCCAAGGCCCTGTCCAACGGCTGCCGCGGGGGGACGGCCCGGGTCGCACCCGCCAAGATGCCGAGCGCCATCGCCCCCAGAAGAAACCGTGTGTGTCGCATCGCATTCGTTCCTTCCCGCATTCCTGATGCCACCTTCCGCCCTGGACCATCGCCGGCGTCTGTGGCGGCCCCCCTGCCCCGTTTGACCCAGGAATC
>CAZNSB010000040.1:8171-18948 GCA_964575155.1 uncultured Planctomycetaceae bacterium
GTTTCATCCATTTGCCCGGCGAAGCCCGCTTTCCGGGAGGGACGGGGGCGAAACGCCCTTCGGGCCCGAGCGGAGCGGTCCGGGGAGGGCTCTCGGGCGGGAATGATAGGGGAGTTTTTTCTTGACAATCCGCTGAAACATGTTACAAGGTACGTTCGAGTAGGACTTGGAAGTGTGGGCTCACTGGCTGACGGTCACGCGCCCGCTGAGGGCAGAGGGACCAAGGGTTAATGTCGCCTGAGACGGGCAAGGCGCCGGCTGCGGGACGGGTTTGCCGTCCTTTGCTCCGGCCTTCTGGAGACTCGCCATGACAAGCGTCATACGTCGTTCAAGTCCTGCCGGTCGGCGCGTCGCGGGGCGCAACGCCGGCGTCAGGCAGCTTCGCTGTTGCCCCTTCGGCCAGGCCTGGAGGCGAAGGCGCCGCTTGTTCCGATCCGGGATCAGTACCATCTGGATTGCGCTGCTGGGCATTGTCCTGATCGGAATGACGGGCCTCGGCATCGACGCAGGATACGCCTACCTGGTGGCTCACCAACTCCAGAACGCTGCGGACGCGGCCGCGTTGGCCGGCGCAGCGCACGTTCGAGGAGACCCGGCCGACGCGCGACAGGCGGCCATGACCATCGCCCAAGCGAACGAGGCGGCCCGCGCGGCGGTATTGCTCACCGACAACCCGGAGAACGGGGCGGATGGCGACATCGTCCTCGGCATCTATGACAGGTCGGCGCGCGAGTTCGCGCCCAACGCGGAGGCGCCGAACGCCGTCAAGGTGGTCGCCCGCCGAACCGCCGGATCACTTAACGGTCGGCTGCCGCTCTTCTTCGGCCCGCTCTTCGGACTCAACGAGGTCGATATCGCCCGAGACGCCATCGCCATGATCGGCGGCGGGACGGGCGCCGGGCTCATCTGCCTCGAAGAGGAGGAGAAGTGGACGTTCCGCCTGAGCGGCGACGTTACGCTGAACGTCCTGGACGTCACGACCGAAGAGGGGAACGGGTCCATCCAGATCAACTCCGAGCACGGGGATGCCATCAAGGTCGACGGCATTACCGCCACGCTGAGGGCGGCGGAGATCAACGTCTACGCCGACGAGGCCGACCCGCCTCCCCCCGAGGTCTATGACGGCGAGACGAACACGAGCAGGCCGCGGATCCCCGACCCGCTGGCCCATCTGGAGCCGCCGCCCCCCGGCCCGGACCAGGGGCCGGCCAAAATCACCGGCGGCATACATACGCTGAGCCCCGGCTACTATCCCGAGGGAATCGAGATCACCGGCGGGGACGTCACCCTGACGTCGGGCATTTACGTGGTCGCCGGGGAGGGGCTGAAGGTCACCGGCGGGGACCTGACGGCCCACGAGGTGATGTTCTACGTCCTCCCGGGCAAGAAGAGCAACGTCGTCCTCACGGGCAACGGCATCATCGACATCACGCCCATGCCGCTCGAGGTCGAGCCTTACGGCGGCATCGCCATCTGGCAGTCGAAGGAAAACACCAATCTTTCCTCGCTCCGCGGCACGGACCAGTTCACCGGGGTCGGCGGCACTCTGTATTTCCCCACCGCCCCGTTGGATCTGGTCGGCACAAGCGACAACTTCGACATTTCCCAACTGATCGTCGACTCCTTGCGGATATCCGGCCGCGGGGCCATGACGATCCACTACGACGGGCGATTCCCCGCCCCGGGCGGGAAGGTCTTCCTCGTGAAGTAAGGCGGCTCCGCCCCGAATCTGGGCATGCGGGCCCCCGGCCTCGGGAGCCGGCGGTGCGCCCGATCGGCCCGGCTCCCTGAACGCCCCGTGCGTCCGGCGGCCCGGGGCGATCCGACGGCCGGCGAGATTATTCCTTTGCGGCGCCGCCCGGCGAGGGGCGCAGTTTCTCCACGTGTTCCGGGGCGGGCCGCGGAGCGGATGCGAGCTTCCGGGCGAGGGCCCGTTCCTGGGCGGCACGGGCCTTGTCTCCTCGGGCCTCGCAGATGACCGCCAGGTTGCTGTGTGCCTCGGCGGGAGAGACAACCTGCTCATAAAGCGACAGGGACTCTTCGTAGCGTCCGAGCATCCCTAAGGTCATCCCCATGTTGGCCCTGTACCGGGCGTTCTGCGGCGAGGCGGAACCGGCCTGGCCGAAGAGGCCCAGCGCCGCGTCGTACCGCCCCTGGAGGACGCGGCACATGCCAAGGTTGTTCAGGAGGACCGGGTCGTTCGACGACTGAGCCAAGCCGTGCTTGAGTGTCCCGATCGCCTCGTCAATCCTGCGCTGTCGGGCCTGAAGCTCTGCCAGATCGCAGTAGGCGGGCACGAACTCCTTGTGCTCGCGCACGATCCGCTTCAGGAGGAACTCGCACTCGGCGTCTTTGCCTTGCACGGCCAGGATCCGAGCCAGGGCGTAGAGCGTCTTGGCGGTCGGGGCCCGGTCCGTGCCGGCCTGGAATGCCTCCTCGTCCAGGGCCTGCGCCGGTTTCGACGGCGATTGGAGCCAGCGCCACCCGGGGGGGAGGTTCTCGCAGCCGATCAGCAAGGCCGCCGCAGACATCCAGATGCCGCCTGCGGCAAGGGCAGTCCACCTACGACGCAAACCACAGGCCATCACGGTCTGCCCCTTACCGTCACTTGACGTAATCGGGCGAGATGCCCGACGAGGCGCTCTGCTTCGAATCTTCCCCGACCAGGGCATCGATCACACGGTCGGAGTCAGCGCCGTCCCCGCCGGGGAGCTGATTTGTGATCGTAACGGTCCTGGCCTTCACCCCCGCGGCGGCAAGTGCCTTGACCACGGCGTTGGCCCTGGCCCGGTAGACCGTCCTGCCTGCATCACCCTGGCGGATGCTCAGCCGGCCCGGATGGGCCTTGAAGTGTTCGGCGAGAATGCCCAAGTCGTGCTCGCCAAGCCTGTTCAGCTTGGCGCCGTTCTGCTCAAAATGGTACGGAAACAGGGTGTGCTGCGTAATGATGGCGTTCTTGATGGCCTCGTCACTGTACGACCGTGCCAGCCAAGCGTTGATCTCGGACTGGGCGGCCTGTGGATCCGGCGCCTGGGGCCCGCATCCCCAACACGTCAAGAGAACGGCCGCGAGCGGTAGTGTCCAGCATCCCTTCATCGCTATGCTCCCTTCATCCGTTTCAGGTCCGCAGCTATCGGGAACCGAGTTCCGCAAACAGTTGAATGGCAGCCGGTCCCACGAGGACCACCAACACGGCGGGGAAGATGAACAACACCATCGGGAACAGGATCTTCACCGCCATTTTCTCGGCCGCCTCCTGCGCCTTCAGCCCGCGCTGGTCGCGCATGTCGCGGGCAAAGGCCTTCAAGGTATCGCCGATGCTGGTGCCGAACCGCTCCGACTGCACCAGCATGGAGACGAGTGACGACAACTCGTCCACGCCCGTCCGGCGGGCCATGTGTCGCATCGCGTCGCCCCTGGACACGCCCAGGTTCATCTCCAGGTTCGTCAGGGCCATTTCGTCAGCCAGCACCCTGCTGACCTTCCGGATCTCATCTGACACGGAATTCCAGGCCATGTCCATCCCCATGCCCGAAGCGACACAGATCTCCAGCAGGTCGATGGCATCCGGCAGGTGGTGACTGCCCTCCCGGGTGCGTCGCGCGCGGCGTGCCGCCACCAGCACGTTCGGCACGAAGAACAGGATACTGCCTGCCGCCACAATCACAAGCACCTTGATATGAGTGGCCAGGCCAACACGGAGGACCAGGGCCGCCGCGCCGGCCAGTCCCACAAGCAGAAGGACCTGCTTGGCGCCCATGTAGATCCCCGGCGCGCGACTGCTGTAGTACCCCGCATTGGCCAGTTGCTGTCGCAGGCTCATCGAGGGCGATCGCCGGGAGAAGACCTGCCCGATTCGGCCCAACAGGTTGGGTATGGCCTGTCCGGACCGTTCCCCCGGGGGGGGGGCCAGGGGACTATCCAGTTGCGCCAGCCGCCTGCGAATGCGGCGCTTCGCCGAGTAGGCGGCGATCGCCGCGCCCCCGATCATCAACACCGACACGAAGGTCAGGAACGGTACCAGCAACTCCATGATCATGGTCGTCTCGCGCTCTTGCCCGCGGCACTCACCATGCGATTCTGGCCATTCGGTTCATGGCGTATGCCCCGACGAGCATGCCGCCCGCAGCCACCGCCATCAGAATCCTACCGGCGGGCGTGTTCTGAAGGACACCCATATACTCAGGTCGTATGATCCTCAGCGTCAGAAACAGCAGCACCGGCAGCAGCAGCAGCACCCGCTTGCTGAACTGCGTCTGGGCCGTCAGCACTCGGACGCGCCGGGCGAGGCGGATTCGCTCCCGGACCACGAACGCCACCCGGTCCATCATGTCCGCCAGGTTCCCGCCGCTGCGCAACTGGATGGCCACCGACGTGGCGAACACGCGCATGTCCGGGCTGTTGGTCCTGAGGCTGGCCTCGGCCAGAGCGACCTGCAGCCCGATGCCCATCTCCTGCTGCTGGCAGATGTCGGCGAACACCGTGCGGACCGGGTCCTCCAGGTCTTCGGCGATCAACTGGAACGCGCCGAGCAGCGGGTGGCCGGCACGGAGGGACCGGGCGGCCAGCTCCAGGGCGTCGACCAACTGCCGCTCGAACAAAGCGGCCTGCCGCTGGATGCGCCATCGGGTGTAGAACGACAGCACCATTGCGGCCGTAGCCCCAGCCACCGCCGCCAGGAGGATGCTCTCGGTCAGAACGTACGCCACGACATAGGCCAGACCCGTGACGCCGAGGAATCCCATGACAAGCGTCGGCGCGGGGACGTCCCACCCGGCGTCGCGCCGAAACCGGTCCAGACGTTCGCCCAGCGACGCCCGCTTCGATTCCGAGGGGACAACCGTCGTCTGCTCGCGCCCCCCCTGCCACAGCCGGAGCACACGCGTGCCCTTGCCTCCGGCCTCGGGGATGTCAAGGCGCCTCCTGAGCGTCTCATCCCGCTTGAGGTGACGCATGTGCACCAGGATGGCCAGCAGAAAGGCGACGGCCACCAGGAGTCCGAAAACGGCCCCGGCGGCAATCAGGTCCGTCATTCTCAGGTTCTCTAGCACGGGCTGCCTCTGTACCAGGGCCTAGGAACGCCACAACACGCGACGCTGGAAGAGGTTCTCGGGCAACGAAATGCCTTCGGCCTCGAACCGCCCGTGCAGTTGCGGCCTCACGCCGCAAGCCTCGTACTGCCCGGCCGCGTGCCCGTCCTCGTCGACGCCGGTCTGCCGGAACCGGAACAGCTCCTGGAGGCAGATGACGTCGCCTTCCATACCGGTTATTTCGGTAACACTGACCACCTTGCGTTTTCCCCCCGTCATTCGGCTGAGGTGTACCAGGACGTCCAGCGCAGAGCTCATCTGTTCCCGCACGGCGGTGACGGGGTAGTTCAGGCCGGCCATGCTGACCATGTTGGAGATCCGCCGCAGGGCATCGCGCGGGTTGTTGGCGTGGACCGTGGTCATGGATCCCTCGTGGCCCGTGTTCATCGCCTGGAGCATGTCCAGGGCCTCGGCGCCTCGGACCTCGCCAATGATGATCCGGTCGGGACGCATTCTCAGCGAATTTCGGAGCAGGTCCCGCTGGGTGATTTCTCCCTTGCCCTCGATGTTGGGAGGGCGTGTCTCCAGGCGCACGACGTGCTCTCGCTGGAGTTGCAGCTCAGCGGCGTCCTCAATGGTCACAACGCGAACCCCCTCCGGGATCCAGCGCGAGAGTGCGTTCAGCAGCGTCGTCTTCCCGCTGCCGGTGCCGCCGGAGATGACCATGTTCAACCGGCAGTGCACACAGGCCTTCAAGAAGGGCGCCACTTCCGCAGGTAGCGAGTCGATCTCGACGAGCTTGTCCAGGTCCATGGGCACGGTGCCGAACCGTCTGATGCTCAGGGCCGGCCCGTCCAAGGCCAGCGGCGGGATGATCGCGTTGACGCGCGAGCCGTCGCTCAGCCGAGCGTCGAGCATCGGACTGCTCTCATCGATACGCCTTCCCACGCGCGCTCCCATCCGCTGAATGATCTGCATGAGGTGATCGTCGTCTCGGAAGGAGGCGTCGGTCTTGTTCATGATGCCTTCGCGCTCGATGTAGATTTCGTGAGGCCCGTTGGCAAGGATGTCGCTTACCGTAGGGTCTCGGAGGAGGTCCTCCAGCGGCCCCAGGCCGAAGATCTCGTCCATGACCTCGCGGAGGAGCCTCTGCTTTTCCGGCCCGGTGAGGGGGCACTGCTGCTCTCTCAGCAAGGCGTCCACCCGCCTGGAGCACTCCGTGTACAACTCCTGGATGGGCAGCCGCCGCGCCTCGGCGAGGTTCAACGTCTCCATGAGCCGACGGTGCACTTTCTGCTTGATCTCGTGCCTGTCCGTCGCACTCGCTCTCGGGCCGTCAAGATTCATGCCATGCGGCGTGATGTTCGCGTTCACAGGCTATACCGTTTGCCTCGCATTACTGGTCACGGCGTTCGGGTTGACGAATTGAGCCGCAAGGCTCTGCAGCTCACGACGCAACGAGGATCGGGGTGCCGCCTCCGCCAACGGCTGGCCGAGATTGATGCTGCGGAGGGCGCTGGAGAAATCATTGCTGAGTCGATATACGCGGGCCTCGAGGGCCTTTTCGGCCTCGGCCAGTCCGACCGCCCGATTGCGCCGGTGGTACCGGTTGAC
Source organism: uncultured Planctomycetaceae bacterium (assembly GCA_964575155.1). Taxonomy (GTDB): domain Bacteria; phylum Planctomycetota; class Phycisphaerae; order SM23-33; family SM23-33; genus CAZNSB01. The sequence goes on from CAZNSB010000040.1 coordinate 14,816, forward strand.
CAAGGGCATCACGACGTCGCTGGGCACGCCGCAGTCCCACAGCGCGCGCAGCATCGTCCGGGCGTAGGCGAGGTCCTTGAGGTTCAGTTGCAGCACGAGCAGGGTCACCGTGCTGCTCGCGGCCAAACGGGCCAGGTGCTGGACGGGGATCCGCGGAGCATCCAGAACGGTGTGATAATAGGCCGCGCGAAACGCCTCCGTTGCCTGCGTCAGCCGCTCGTACCGCAGCGGAGCCGGGGCCACGTAGTTGACGGTGGCCGGACTGAGCAGGACGTGAAGCGGGGGCGAGTAGACCTTGGCGGTGCTGACGACCAACTCGTCGTCAATCAGCCCCTCATGGTTGAGCACGTCAGCCAGTCCGTAATCCCCCGACAGGCCCAGGTAGCTGGCGACGGCGCCGTAGGCCTCATCCATGTCGACCGCCAGCGAAGGCGAAGAGACCTTGCACCCCAGCTCGTGGGCCAGGTTGATGGCGATGGTCGTGGCCCCACAGCCCCCGCTGGCTGAAATCACCGTGATCAGCGACCCGCGAACTCTCCCGGCAAGCCCGTTGCTCGGCACCAGCTCCTCCAGCGACGCCACCAGGCCCTCTTCGATCCCCTGCTTGACGAGGAAGTGCCTCGCACCGGCATGCATGGCCGCCAGGACCAGCTGGTGGTCCATGGCGCTGGCGAGCACGATGATCCGAATGACGGGGTAGCGGTTCACCAGCGCCCCCAACTCGCCCAGCATCTGGGCCGGCCGAGGATCAATGTCCACGAGAATGGCCGCGACGCGCTGGTGGTCGATCTGGGCGGCGAGCTCCGAGAGCGTCCCACACACCCCGATCGACTTGAAGCGATCCGACGATTCGAGAGCCGAATCCACCCTCGCGGCTACTCGGGGCTCCGTCGTCAGAAGCAGAACGGCGTCCTGTGCCATTGGGTCACTCGCGGCTCTTCTGGGTCGGTCCCTTCGGGCCGGCGGGCGGCGCCGGGGACTTGGGAGTCACCGAAGGTGCCGTCCTCTCTGAGTGCTTGTCCGAAGCCGGCCGGGCCGTCGATTGACTCCGGGAGATGGCCGTCTCGTATGTCGCCCAAGCGCCGGGGCCTTTCAAGCGATCCAGCCCGATTCGCTTCAGCCAAGCCGCATCCGCTTCTGAGAGCTTTGCCGGCGTCTTGCCTTCGATCCTGCCTTCGGCGTACAACTCCCAGTCGGAAGGCGCGGTGTGAAGCATTCCCGGCAGGGCCGACGGATCGACGTTTATCGGCTCCACGAGCGACGCGGTCACAAACACCACCATCTCGGTTTCCCGTCTCTGGTACCGGACGGAACGAAACAGCGCCCCCAGTACAGGCAGGTTGCCCAGCGCGGGCACCTTCGAGATCCCCCCCTGGTTGCCCCGGCTGATCAGCCCGGCCATGGCGAAGGTCTGCCCGCTCTTCATTTCCAGCGTGGTTTCGGCCTTACGCACGAGCAGGGACGGCACCTGGAACCCCCCCTGGTCATAGGCATTGATCTCCGTGGTCTCGCTGACCTCTGGCGCGACCTTCAGCCGAATCGTCCCGTCCCCGAGCACCACGGGGCGGAAGGCCAGACGAACGCCGAACTCGCGGTATTCGATCGTGATGGTCGTCCCGCCGGCGTCCGACCCCTGAGGGACCGGGATCGGGAACTCCCCGCCGGCCAGGAAGCTCGCCTCCTCGCCACTGAGGGCCACCAGGGTCGGCTCGGCGAGCAACCGCAGGTATTGGTTCTCCTGCAGCGCCTGGATGAAGAACTCCAGGCCGTAATCGGGGAAACCGGCGAACAGCGACACCGCGGGGCTTTGGACGCTCAACTGCTGCGTGAAGATGAACGGCACGGTCGTGTGGTTGGCCGCGGTCCCAGCGGGCACACCGATGCTGATCGGGTTGATCGCGCCCGGCTGCGCGCCCACAAAGAAGTTGTCGCCGGTCTTGAAGGCGTTGATGCCCAGCGTGCGGGTGACCTGCCGGCTGACCTCGGCCACGCGGACGCGGATCTTCACCTGCTGGACCCCCGCCAGCCGCGTCAGGTCCACGTATTTCAACCGGCGCGCGCCGAGGAACTTCCGGATTCCCACGGCCTGTTCCGCCCGGGCGAGGACGCCGCTGACCACCAGGGTGTCCCCCGACTCGAACAGCTCAATCCTGGCGTCGGGAAAGAGCGTGGCCAGATCGGTCCTCAACTTCGCGACATCGGTGCTGACGTCCACCTTGGACCGCCACAAGCGGTCGTCCTTGCCCCAGACGAGCAGGTCGGTCTTGCCCGGGGACCTGCCCAGCAGGAGCACCTGTTCCGGGGTGAGGACGTGGACGTCCGCGATCTCGGGCGCCGTGATGGAAACTCGCGTCACCGGCCAGGGAGACCGGATGAGCTGCGAAGTCCCCACGTAGACGTTGATCGTGCCCACCTTCTCGTCCCCGACGACTACGGGCTTGGTCGTGGCTGGCTTGGTGCGGGTTTGCCCCAGCACCGCCCCGACCGAGGCCGCGATCACGGCGCACACAACAAACAACCTCCATGTCGCCCATGTCGCCAAGTGCGAGAGGACCACGTTGGGTGCTGCAGTCGCTTTTCGCAAGGTCTGGTTTCCTTACCCGAGAAGAGCTTTAGGTACCTCGTCCAATCACCGACAGCTACGCTCACGGACGCCTGGCCTAATCAGAACCATCGTCCGGCGCCTTGTCAAGTGACTCCACGGGGAGCAAAATCTTGGTCGTCGTCTTCTTCACGCCGCGGTACACCTCGATCTCGTAGAGCCTGGTGCTACCTTCCGGCATTCTGGATCTCGCTGCAAGCTGGTTCGGGGCAATCGCCGGGCGCGTCGTTGGAGCAGGGGCCCGCGCGGGCAGCGCCGGCATCGTCGCCGGCGTCGCCGCTTCCCTCGCTCCGATCGAGGGGAGCAGGGGCCTGCGGATCCGCGGAGCCGTCAGTCGGATCAATCTGGCGAGCTTGTCCGACAGGTCGCTCAAGAGCGTGCCCGTTCGCTCATCAGCCGTCGAGTCCAACGGGTTCCGCATCGCCAAGGAGAGCGTTCCGTGCGTCAAGGCCAACTGCAAGGCCTCCGCCTCTTGGGGGGTCACCAGCAGGCTTACGAGAAGGTACCGGCCCGGTTTGGCCTTGCCTGACTTCGATTCTCCCTCGCCGGCAGGCCCGGAGACGATGGTCCGGTCCTTGACCGCGAGCACCTTGACGCCCCGCACGAGCACCGTGGAGATCGCTTCCCGTAAGTCACTCTCTGTGCTGGCGACCCTGAACGTGGCCATCACGTCCACGACGCTGCCGGGATACAGAACGGACTGCATGCCCGCGTGCGCGGTCAAACGCACGGTAACCGCTCGCTTGCCTTCGGGCAGTGCCGCCGCCAGATGCATCCCTGTGCCCTCGCTGACAAAGCATCTGGGCGTGAAGGGCTGTCCGGCGACCATCGGCAGGCACAGCACCTTGCCAAGGACGGACACCCCCGAAGAGGTGTACCCCTCAGGGGCGTCGTCCTTGGGAACCGTCTTGGTGGCGAGGGCCTGGCCGTCAACAATGGTCATCGCCGGGATGTTCGCCGCGGCGACCACGACTTGAACCGTTTCCTTGGCCGGCTGCGTGGCAACGGAAGGGCCTCGCATACCGACCCGGATTATCCCTACGAACACTGCCGCGCAGACCGCCGCGGCGACACCGAGCACCATCACGGCTATGATCGACCACCGCATATTCCGGCCTCCCAACTGTACCTCAACCCCACCCAGGGGCCGCTACGCGTCGGCACGCCTAAGACAACGTCCACCCACCTATTATCGACCGGCTATGAGAGGGTACTCAAGCGGAAAACTCCACAAGAAAATTCAGGAAAACTGGGGAAAGCCGGCACCTGGCGGAGCCGACTCGTGCGGCGTACCGGCGGGTCCTGCGATGCCCATCGCTGGCCGGCACACCCAGGGCCCCCGGGGTCGCCCACGGAGCAGGATCGTACGCACGGGCCAGCGCCAAACGCTCCCGCCCGTTCTCCCGAGGGCGGGGCCTGCTTGATCGGAGCTTGCTGACCGGCCAAGCCGGCGGCAGGGCGGGGCGCACTGCCTGTTTTTTCGGCCTGGTTCAATCCAAGGTAACAGTCGGGGGAAGATGACGGGACAAGA
>CAZNSB010000041.1:0-476 GCA_964575155.1 uncultured Planctomycetaceae bacterium
GTACAAGCATTGGGCGAAGGAGCTCTTCGGCGACACCGACCTGCCGCACTTCGGGTACTGCAAGACCCGCCAGCGCATCCTGGTCATGAACATCTCCACCGGCACCGGCACGCTCGTGCACGAGCTCACCCACGCCCTCATCGCCTACGACTTCCCCGACGTGCCCGACTGGTTCAACGAGGGCCTCGCCAGCCTCCACGAGCAGTGCTACGTTCGCCCCGACGGCATCGTGGGGTGTGTGAACTGGCGCCTGGGGGGGCTGACCGACGCCATCCGGGACGGGAAGCTGCGCCCGCTGCGGGAGCTGGTGACGAAGGACGACTTCTACGGCCGGTTGAGCGGGCTGAACTACGCGCAGGCGCGTTACTTCGTGATGTACATGCAGCAGCGGGGGCTGCTGAAGAAGTTCTACCGGACCTACCGCACCCGGCGGGGCGAGGAGGGCGCGGCGGTCAAGTGCATCGAGGCGGGCTTCG
>CAZNSB010000041.1:486-6469 GCA_964575155.1 uncultured Planctomycetaceae bacterium
GGCGGCTCAGTCGGCGGCGCCGGCGCGCGACCGCCCGATGAAGGGCATCATCCCCAGCAGCAGCATGCCGAGGCCCAGGAGGATCAGCCCGGTCCGCGTCGGCCGGTGCTCCAGCCAGCGCCCCGCACGGACCAGCGCGTCCTGTCGCGGCGGGGGCGGGCGGGTGGCCTCCTGCATGATCCGCGTCGGGAGGGGATCGTCCACCTGCGAGGGGTCCATTGCGATTTCCCGGCAGCCGGCGGGGAGGTAGTTGGCGTACCGGGTCATCAGCCGGGCCGTCAGGATCGGATCCCGCTCCAGCGCCCGGAGCAGCCGCTGGTTGTACCGGGCCAGCTTCTTCTCCAGCTCCACCTGGTGGGCCAGGGCGTCCCGACGGGCCTCCACCTCGGCCAGGGCGGCGTATTCCGGCAGGAGCACCGCCGCCGCCAGCGCCGCCACGCCGACCGTCGTGAAGACCAAAAACCACACCAGCCCCGCCAGCGCGGAGGATCGCGGCTCGGAGGGTTCGGCGCTGGTCGGCTCGGGTTCCGGACTTGCCCGGTTCATGGCTCGCCTTCCCTGGCGCAGCGGCTTCCTGCGCGGCCCATTCTAACCGCCCGGCAGGGGCGCTGGAATCGCATTCTGTTTTTTAGTATCGGTCGGCGCGGCGGCTCTTCCGGACAATTTCATCCTGCCCCGATAGTAGCAGGGGAGCTGTTCATCCCTCACGTCCCGCCACAGTCCCTTGCCCTGCTTCAAGGCCTGGCGCTGGGCCCGGCTGAAGTCTCGCTGAAGCGGATGCCGGAAGCGCGGGTCGGCGTACCCGTGGCCGGTGGCGACGATACGCCCGTTGAGGTTCGTCCCGTCCGGCAGGATCACGTAGGCCAACAGCCGGTGGTACCGGTCGCGGACCCGAAGCCGGTCCAGCCGGAGCGTGACGGCCTTCCCCGTCACCGCCTCGCGGACGAACCGGGTGGCCTCGGGGCCGTAGTGCTCGACGGGCGTGTCGGGCTTGACGGTCTCGGGCGTGTCCACGCCATATAACCCGTAAGATCAGGCAGGCGTTCTGGCGGCGGTTCCTGGCGGCGTGAATCACTGACGCACGTGTTGCCGGTGGCGGGCGGGAGCAGAGGGACAGGTGGGGGCGCAAAGCCTAACGTGAAGTTCAGCCGCCGGGGGCAGACGGGTGCGGAGCGCCCGGCTGTCCCTGGTCGGCCGTAGCGTCTGGTTGTGCGTATGCGGCCGGATGGGCCGAAGTAGCCTTGAGCGTCCCGCATGCTTGATGGAGGCAACAGATTAGCCCCCATAGTGACCACGGCCCCGTAGCGGTGACACCGGGCGCAACAAAGAGCCCCCGTTCAATGACCAGCAGTCCAGCGATGGGACCATCCTTCAGGTGTCTCAACGCCGTATCAGTTTGCTTCCAGCCGGTATAGCCCACCGCAAAGAGCGGCAGCTGTTTAGCGGGAGCTGGACCGTAAGACATCGTGGAACCGAAGTCGCGTTGGACATTGGCAAGTTGGCCAGCCGTCGTAAGCATCTTGGGCCACTGACTGGTGAGATCAGATTTGACCTCTATGACAGCCGCTACCCCTTCCGCTAGATACAGGCGAGACGATGCGGCACCGATCACCGGGAGGCTTGGAAGGAATGGGTACTCCACCACAACGTCAACCTGCCCGCTACGGTTGCCAGTAGCATCGGTTACGTCACCGTGGCCGAACCTGAATGGTGGCGGGAATACTCGGGATAGAAACGCCTCAATGAAGTGCTCTCTCTCGGTGCCCTTGCTTGAGGCCGACATAGGCTTCCCTGCCGCGTGAGCGCCCATCAGCATGTGCTGAATACCGGCAAGGCGCTCAAGAACGTGAGGATTCAGCATCTGTTCCCTTTCTATCTGGCCAATTTGCTATTCTACAGAGAATCTCCATTTGCCGGAGACCGAGGCTGAATCGACCATTCAGTCTGCCAAGGGCCAGCAGCGACGTCAACCCCTGGCATGGAGCTACCACATACGCGGAGCAACGTCGGCCTCCAGTCTCTCCGCCTGGTCCTTCTCTATGGCATTGGCCAGTTCTTGTTCGCGCCTTCGATCGAGATCGCTTGGAGCTGCTCTTCCGTGATGCCGTACCGGCCGGCGACCTCTGCTTTGTGCTTCTTAGACAAACCCCTTTCAGCTTCTACCTGCTTCTCTAGCTGTGTGCCTGCTCGGGCTTGGGAGTATCCTGGCTTCAGGGGGTCCGGGAGCGGGTACATACGCTTAGCGTCCGCATCGGCGCGATCTTCAGCCGTGACGATGGCCCTGAAGATCTCCTTCCGTTTGGATTCCGAAAGCCCGTATTTGACTTCGGGCTTTGCCGTGAGCTGTGAGATGAGTTCCGTCTTCACGCGGGTATCAACCCCAGAGTCCTCTCCGGTCTTGCTCAACATCGCGATCCATTGCCCCATGCCGGACTTGAAATGCTCACGAGAGGTGTACAGGTAAATGAAGACGTGTGTCGGTTTGCCTCCGTGGTACTTGAAGCCGCGCGTAGCGCGAGCTTCGTCGTAGAGTTTCTGAAGAAGCTGCTTGAGACCGGGCTCGGCGATGGTGCCCGACACCACCGCGTTCAGCACGATTTGGGTCTTGACCGGTGCGTCATACCTATCTCGGTCCACAATTTCGTATTTCGGCATGGGAGCAGAAGCCTTCTTTGGGGCCTGCGGTGCCCAGGATTTGTTCTCATCAAGCGAGAAACTGATGACACCGATGGCCACGGCGATGACGAAGAGAAGGGCGATGACGCTAAGGCAGCCCGATGACTTGTGCTTGACGGGAGCACCGCAGTGCGGGCACTTGTCTGCTCGCTTGCTCACTTTGTGCCCGCAGTCTTTACATTTAACGAGTGCCGCCATGTTCTTCTCCTCCCGTGCGCAACGTGTTATTCACCACAAGGCCTCCATTTGCCGGAGACCGAGGCTGACGGCCATTCAGTCTGCCGCGGGCCAGCAGCGACGTCAACCGCTCGCATGGAACTAGCGGACGGCCGGCCGCGATGCGGATGTGGCCGTCGGCAGTTTGAGCCGACCCTTGTAGTAGAATGGCAGGTCGGCGTCGGTAGCGTCGCGCCACAGGCCCTCGCCCTCCTTCATGGCCTGTCTCTGGGCGCGGCGGAAGTCGCCCTGGAGCGGGTGCCGAAAGCGCGGGTCGGCGTAGCCGTGGCCGGTGGCGACGATCCGGAGGTTGAGGTTTTCCCCGTCCGGCAGGATCGCATAGGCCAGCAGGCGCCGGTATCGGTCTCGGACCCGGAGCCGGTCCAGCCGGAGGGTGACGGTCTTGCCCATTGCCGCCTCGCGGACGAACCGGGTGGCCTCCGGGCCGTAGTGCTCGACGGGCGTGTCGGGCTTGACCGTCTCGGGGGTGTCCACGCCGAGCAGGCGGATGCGGGTGGTGGCGTGCCTGCCGTCGGCGCAGTCCACGTCCAAGGTGTCGCCGTCGATGACCCTGACGACCCGGAAGCTCCTGCCGTGATACTTCCGCTCATCGGGGACCTCCCGCCGGCCGAACATCCCCGCCCGATCGGCCACGACCAGCAGCGCAACGACGGCGGCAATGACGGCCGCCGCCCCCGCCCGGCGGGTCAGATACCGCAACCTGCGCCGCCGCCGGGAAAGCTTGAATAGGTGGCCGCTCTTGTCCATGATCGCCTAACTACCCCGGCCCAGCGCGGGCGAGAAGGGACTTCCGCAGCGCCGGTGCCGCCGCCGGCGCGTCGCGGGGCAGCCCTGGCCGGTGGGGCCTTCTTCTATTCAGCCTTCGCCTCGCCGCAGATCTCCCGGCAGCGCTGCTCGGCGTAGTCCCACGCGGAGAACTTGCAGTTGGGGTCGCGGGAGGAGATCCACGGGTCTTCCCCGAAGGTCTTGTAGCCTGAGAGGAGTTCCTCGGCCGACACGCCGGGTTTGTATCCGTCCTCGAGGAATTCATCGACGATCTTCTTGGCGGCGGTGACGGCCTCTTTCGCGGAGTCGAACTCCCCGAGCGTGTATCGTTCGCTCTTGTCCATGTAGTGGAAGTTGTCGTCCACGTAAACGGTGTATTTCATGCCTCTGTCCTGGCCTTGGGCAGGGCAGCGGGGGCGCCCCCCTCGCGGGCCGCCGCCACGCGCCGGCGGGTCCCTACTCCCGCGGGTCCGCGACCCTGCCCATGAAGAGAATCTGATCGGTCACGCGATGCCGGATGACAAAGACGAACGGATGATCGGCGGTGAAGCGCCTCGGGGGGCGCTGGTGGGGGGCGGCCCCGGCCAGCATGACGGCCGTTGCCGCTGCCGCCTCCGTGCCCGCCTCGTCCACAGTGACGAACGTGCTGTGCAGGACCTCGGACAGGAAGACGCGCTCGGCCCGGGTGACGCCGGAGAAGTCCGCGAGGTCCTCGCGGAACGCATCCGGCATGCCCATCGCCGAGAGCACCTCCGACAGCCGCCGCTCCTGCGAGAGCCGAAACCGCGGCAACGCCAGGATGACGTCTTCATGCGCGAACCCGCCCAGGAGATCCTCGGCGGCGGCGGGAAAGGCGCGTTCGAACGCCGCCAGCCCGTCGTCCCCGGCCGGGAGGTAGACGACCATCTCCGCCTGGCGGTCGGCGTACGGCAGGGCGATGGCGGAATGATCTCCGGCCTGCTTGAATCCGCACTCGGTCCGCTGGTGCATCATCGGCGCAGTCACCGCCGGCCCGCCCGCGCACCGGAAAGGCTCCGCCTTCGTGGCCGACTCCTCGAACGGCGACCGCCACGCACTCCTGAAATAGACGGCGTTGGTGAGAACCAGCCGAGCCAGCTTGTGTATCGCCGCCGGATCGACGATGCGGCTGATTCGGCCTCGGGTCTGTCGGCTGACCCACCCGTTGATCGCCTCGCAGGCCTCCTGGGCGGCGGCGAAGTCCAGCAGGTGTGCCTCGGCCTGGAAGCTCTCGGCCAGCGACCGCAGGTACTCGCTCCGGAAGGGGTATTTCTGGGCGGCCCAGACGGCGGTGGCGATGGAAAGCTCGCCGGACGGCGCGTCGGGGGCCGGCTCGGGGGCGTCGGCCGCCCGGATGTTGGCCAGAACCGCGGCAAACGACTCGGCGCCGCCGGAGACGCCCAGGACGTCGGCCATCTGCCCGGCCGTGTCGCCTCGCGCGCCGACCAGCATCGCACCCAAGGCGACGTGGACCCCCAGCGGCGAGAAAAAGAGGTTCCCTTCCGTCCGAGAGGCCAGTCGCCCGTAGAGTTCCATCGCGAAGCGATTGCCCGCGGCAACAGCGGCTGTCGCATCTTCCATGGCTCCTCCCGCGGGGCGAGGGGGCGGCGATCGGAACCGCCCGGGACGAAGCAACGGTGCTATTTCTTCTTCCGCGCGGGCTTGCCGGGCCCCTTCCCGCCGAGGCCGAAGGCGTCGTGGACCAGGCGGAGGGCCCGCTTGCCGTCGGCGCGGTCGATGATGCAGGAGATCCGGATCTCGCTGGTGGTGATGTTGCGGATGTTGATGCCGGCACTGGCCAGGGCGGCGAACATGCGTTCCGCGACGCCCGTGTGAATCCGCATGCCCACGCCGACGGCCGAGACCTTCGCCAGGTCGTCCTCCAACTCGACCGTCATTCCCCGAAAGAGCCTCCGGAGCCTCTGGCAGACGGCCTTGGCCTCCGGGAGGTCCGCCAGCTCGACCGTGAACGCCACCGTGGCCAGCCGGCCGGCGGTCTCCGTCTGGATGATGTCGTCCACCACGATGCTCGCCGCGGCGATGGTGTGAAAGATCCTGGCGGCGACCCCGGGGCGGTCCGGAACCTTCTTCAGCGTGATCCTCGCCATGTTCTCCTTCAGGGCTGCGCCGCTGACGGCCACACGCTCCATTTCCTCATTCTCGGCCACGATCAGGGTTCCTTTCCGGTTCGTCATCGCGCCGCGGACGTGGATGGGGACGTCGTACTTCTTGGCGAACTCCACGGCGCGGTTGTGCAGCACCGACGCCCCCAGCGAGGCCAGCTCCA
>CAZNSB010000041.1:6479-11633 GCA_964575155.1 uncultured Planctomycetaceae bacterium
TGGCCAGCGTGTGGAAAATCCTGCCCGCCACAGCCGGGCGGGCCGGGACTCTTCGCAGTGTCACGCGGGCCAGCTTCTCGGTCAGCGGCGCCCCGCTGACCACGATTCGTTCCATGCTCTCGGTTTCTGCCACGATCATCGTCCCTTTTCTGTTGTTGCCCGAGTTTCGAACGTGGATCGGCACGTCGTATTTTTTCGCGAATTCGACCGCACGGTGATGCAGAACCCGCGCGCCGAGGCTGGCGAGTTCCAGCATCTCATCGTAGCTGATCCGGTTGATCTTTCTCGCGTTGGGCACAACTCTGGGGTCGGCTGTGAAGATGCCGTCCACGTCCGTGTAGTTCTCGCAGACGTCGGCGCCCAGGCTGGCGGCGACGGCGACCAGGGTGACGTTGGAGCCCCCCCGCCCCAGCGTGGTGATGGCGCCGGCCTCGGTGACGCCCTGGAACCCGGCGACGATCACGATCTTGCCCGCGTCCAGCTCCCGGCGGATCCGCCGCACGTCGATCCGCTTGATCTTCGCCCGGGTGTGAACGTCGTCGGTCACCATGCCGATCTGCCCGGCCGTGAAGCTGATCGCCGGAGTCCCCATGTCCTCCAGCGCCATCGCCGTCAGCGAGATGGTGACCTGCTCGCCGGTGGCCAGCAACTGGTCCATCTCCCGCTTGGCGGGCCTGTCCGACACCTGCCCCGCCAGCTCCGCGAGCCGGTCGGTCGTCTTGCCCATCGCCGAAACGACCACGACCACCTGGTGCCCGCGTCGCCTGGCCTGCATGGCCCGCCGGGCGGCGGCGCGGATCTTCTCCGCGTCCGCCACGCTGGTGCCGCCGAATTTCATCACCACCACGCCCATGGTCCTGCCGCCCTCACCGGCCCATACGGTGCCGCCGAAATCCCGGATTCCCAACGCGCGGTAGATTAGGATAAAGGCGGGCGTTTTCCAAGCGCCGTCTGGGCGAGCAGGGCGTCCGGAGCGACCAGGTCGCCGAGCCGGTGCAGCATCGAAGGCTGGACAGGCGGGTATAGACGGGCAGGTGCGCCGCGGGGGGCGCCGTGCGACTACTTGTAGAACCCGGCGTTGCCCCAGATCCCGTGCGCCCACTTCCGCCCGCCGCGCCGCTTGAGGTTGTGGGTGCGGGTCACCAGCTTGACCTCCCTGGCGCCGGCGAGTGCCTCGACCACCAGCAGCCTGATCTCGCGGTCGGCCGGCCGCATGATCCCGCTCTGCGCGCGGAGCCGGCCGTCGACGTAGACCTCGAAGCTCAGGTGCAGCCGGGGGTCTCCTTGCCAGACCGACAGCGACCGGTCGTGAAAGCCCACGTCCGCGGAGAACGCTCGGAACCCGGCGCCGGCGACGTCGTAGACGGTCTCGTGGTACGGCCAGGCCCACAGGCCGTGGTCGTAGAGCTTCTTGCCGATGCTGAGTTTGGTGGCGGCGCCGACGCCGATCCCGGGGCGGTAGTTGGGACGCTGGGGGCGCCGGTCGTCGTCGCCGCCGCCGCCGCGGACACAGTGGCTCTTCAGCCGCTCCTTGGGCAGTTGGTCGAGATAGACGATCTCGCCTTGCGGCAGGGCGGGGGGCCTGCGGTAGGGCGGGATGACGAAGGCGGTGATTTTGGCCGTTTTGCGGACGGTGCCGTCGTCGCCGGCGATGGTGACGGCCGATTCGTATCGCCCCGGCGGGCGGGCGGCGGAGTCGGCGACCAGCTCGATCTCCCGGAAGCTCTCCGGGGCGAGCGTGCCCGCCGGCGGGGACAGCCGCAGCCACGAGGCCTTCGCCGAGCCCTTCCAGTCCAGCGGCGCGCCGGAGCGGTTGAAGACGAGGAACTTTCGCGTTTCCGTTCCGCCGGCGGTAACGTTGAAGACCTCGTGGTCGTTGAGGCCCACTTCCATGACCGGGCCGACCCTGGCCTTCACCGGGACGCGGAACCGGTTGCCGGCGGCCACGTCCGTGACGGTCAGGGCGCCGGCGGCGGCTGTCTCGGGAGGCAGGTCGGCCGCGACGAGGTGGACCTGCACGGGCGCGACGCCGGCGGCGTGCCCCTCCGGGTGCCCGACGGCGATCCAGGGCTTGTCGGCGGCGAGGGTCCAGTGGCGCGGCCTTGAGGTCCAGTTGCGGAGGTGGAGGGTCGCGGCGCGCCGGCCCCGCGCGGGGACGTCGAGGGCGATTTGCGTTTCCTGGACGGTGAGCCCGGCGTGCCGGGCGGCCTCGGCGGCGGCGGCGAAGAGCGCGCGCGATCTTTCCCGCCAGCGGTTGCAGGCCTCCATCACGCGGTGCGGCGCCCAGCCACTGGGGACGTGGAGCGTCTCGCGGTTGTGCGCGTCGAGCGCCGCGGCGACGCGGGCGGCGACGTCGGCCGGCAGCACGCCGGCGTCGAGGACCTGCTCGCAGTAGATGCGGGCCTCGGTCTCCTGGACGCCCTCGACGATCATCTCATACCGGGCGCTGCTCTCGGCGCCGCGGGGCCCGGGCCAGAAGAGCATCCGGCAGGGCATGTACACCGGCATGTACATGGCGAACGGGTAGCCGTACCCGCCCCAGTAGTCCGCGCCCATCCGCCCGATGCCGTTGAGCCCGGAGACGATCGTCCGGCTGACCCAGAGGCGGTAGGCGAACGGGAGGGAGACGCCCTCGGCCGTGCTGACGGCGTTGTTGGCGCGCGGGTTGCTCACGAACACGTACGGGACCCGCCAGCCGCGCTGGCTCTCCGGCGTGATCGTCGTCTGGTAGATGACGGCCCACGCCTTGCAGTATTGCGGGTGGCGCTTGCGGTGCCCGGCGTTCACCCACGGCACCTTGGGCGTGCACCCGGCCAGGAGCTCCATGAGGCTGTAGTCGCGGATGTTGTCCCAGGGGTATCCCCAGAACATCACGTCGTCCAGGCCCCGGTCCTTCATATGCTCGTATAGCGAGGTGGCGAACTGCACCCACGACGAGCGGTAGTGGGGGGCGGTCGGATCGAGGTCCAGCAGCTTCCTGTTTTCGCCGGGCGGCGAGCCGGGCGCGGGCCCGGCCTCGTCGTGGACCCAGACCTGGGTCTTGATCTTGTCGCCAAGCTTGGCGTCTGCCAGCAGGATCACGAAGCAGATGATCCGTGGTTTTCCCCAGTGCTTCCGGGCCAGGTCGATGTATCGGTCGGCGGCGGAGTAGTCGAACCTCAGCCGGCCGTCCTTCCGGCGAATCCACCGGATCGGCGAGTCGCGGCGGTTGGCGAACTCGGTGTTGTGGATGACGGGGATGCAGACCCAGTCGTTTCCGACGCGCGCGTACTGGGCCATGGACGCCTCCATCCGGCGGAAGTGCTCGTCCGACCAGAGGGGCACCTTGTATTGGGTGGCGACGCCGTGGGGCGACTGCTCGAGGGCGGCGACCGTCTGGAAGTCCGCCGGGTCGGGCAGCCGCCACGGGAGGACCTCGACCTCGACGGGGACGCGCGCGGGCTCGGCGCCCTTGGCCGAGACCGTGACCGTCCCCCGATACGCGCCCGCCTGGGCGTCGCGCGGAACCCGCAGCGAGAGCCAGTAGGGCCGGCACCGGCCGGCGGCGATGCCCTCGGGGAGGTCGGCGCTGATGTGGTCGAAGAAGTGAACCCGCCCCAGCAGCTCCTTGCGTTTCTCCCGCGGCGTGCTGCCCAGCTCGGGGACGTGCCGCCAGGTCGCGAGGGAGGCCCAGCCGGTCTGGCTCTCCCGGCCTCCCCGGCCTCGCCCGGTGCCGAGCTTGCCCAGCTCGGGGAGCCGGTGCGGCACCATGGCCAGGACGCGGACGGCCTCGGCGGGGATTGCGGGCCCCCCGGCGGCGGAGACCAGCGGCCCGGGGGTCACCCGCACGCCGTCAAGCGCCTTGTCGGTTCCGACGACGATCTGGGCGGCGAAGGTCCCGTTGCGGACGGCGACGATCCGGACGGTGCCGGTCTCGGCGCCGGGGGCCAGGAACTCCCTCGAGACCACGCGCTTGTGAACGTCCTCGACCCACACCTGCATGCCGGCCGGCCGGCGGAGCGCCGAGGGCACGGCGGGGGACTGCGATTCCAGCCGGAGCTGGACGAGCTGGCAGTGATGCCACGCCCGCCCGGCCGACAGGGCGATGGGATGCCAGCGGCAGGCGCGGAGCTCGACGGCCAGGACGTTCTTTCCCCGGCGGAGCAGATCGGGCGGAATGGGCACCCTCGCCAGCCGGCGGTTGCGCAGCTTTCGGATCCGGTCCCACGCGGACCGGCTGATCTCGGTTCGCCCGGCGGCGCGGTAGTCGGCGTCTCCGGGCTTTCGCCTCTTTGCCTGCGGCGCCGAATCGAACGGGCCGTAGAAGTCCCCGATGCCCCGGACGCCGCCTTTTTTCTTCGGCCGGTGGCGCGGGGAGAGTTCCTCGCCGGTCGCCACGTAGGCCCCGGCGGGATAGCCCTCGGCGCAGGCGCCGGGTGGGAGGGGGCCTTTGGGCAGGTCCCCGCGTGCCAGCTCCCGCCCGTTGACGAAGACGCGGAGCCCCCCGCGATAGACCGCCGTCAGCGTCAGGTCCTTCGCCGCGGCCGCGGCCGGCAGGCGGAAGCGCGTGCGGTAGTGGCCCTGGACCCACCCGACCTGGTACGTGTTGCCGCCGTAGTCGGAATAGCCCTCGAGCCGCCTGGCGCCCCGCCCGATCAGCAGCGGCAGACGTTGCCGGGGCCACCCGGCGTCGGGGAAGTCGGCGTCGGCCCAGTCTTCGGGCGGGCCCGGCATGCCGATCCCCGCGCTGCGGAGCGCCTCGGGCTCGGTGCCGACGACCGTCGCCTGGATCCTGGCGAAGTCCACCGTCACCAGGCTGCGCCAGTCCACGCGATTCCAGTCCAGACCCTTGTTCCGCCTCTTGGTCTTCCGCTCGCAACTGGCGAGTCCCCGCTTGCCGAGGATCGTCTTTCCCTCGGCCCGGAGGGCCTCGGTGGATACGTAGTCCTGCCCCGGCACGATGTAGAAGCGCCAATACGCGCTTTCGTCGAGCACAAGCTCGCGGGCGGGCGCGGCCCCCGCCAGGACGAGCAGTCCGCCGGCCATGATTCCCAATGCTCTGGCGGCCATGCGGTCCTTTCCGATCGGACGCCGCGGCGCCCGGCCGACGGAGTCGCCACACCGCCCGCGATTGCCCGGAGCGCCTGCTGCCGGCGACCGGCGCGGGCCGCTCGG
>CAZNSB010000041.1:11643-18571 GCA_964575155.1 uncultured Planctomycetaceae bacterium
GGACATTCCTATCACGCACCGCAAGGTCGGCAAGTGTCTGTTCTGCTCGACGGTGGGAGGAAGCTCCCGCCGGGGCTTTCGTCAAGGCGCCTCGGCGGTTATCATCTCGCCCGAAGCACCCGTGGCCGTGAGGGGGGCAGGCGAACCAGGAGAGCCCGGATGAAGCGATTCTGCGTGGCGGCGCATGTTCTGGCGGCCCTTGCGCTCGCGGGTTCGCGCGTCTTCGCCGGAGGGGCCGGGAAGCGGGAGGCGGGCGGCCCGGCCGCCATCGTCGACGCGAATACGTATTGGCGGTATCGCCTGGTGGGCGGGCCGGCGAGGATCAATCCGGAGGCGATGAGGGATGAAGGGCCGAAGTACCTCAGGCCCGCATACTTCAAACGCTGCAAGGCCCGCGCCATGGCTTCGCTGGCCAAGCGGGGGAAAGACCCCCAGGAGTGGCACGAGCAGTTCACCTGGGATTCGGTCTTCCACTCGCACGCGATTCTGAACGGGGTGCGCATGGCGCCCCCGCCGGAGAAGTGGGCGGAACGGGCCTTCGACGCGGCGGACTGGACGAGGGCGAAGCGCCCGTTCCTCATGGACGTCCCGCTGGGGGGGATGCGCGGACGTGTCCTGAACGTCGTGCGGGCATGCTACCGCACGTTTTTCCACGTGGACGACCCCACGAGGGTGCGGGGACTGAGGTTTCACGTTGCCTATCGGGCCGGGGTCCGCGTCCTCGTGAACGGCAAAGAGGTCGGCCGCGGCAACCTCCCGGCCGGCCCGCTGGCTCCCGACACGCCGGCGTTGCCGTACCCGGCTGAGGCGTACTACGCCTTCCAGGACGAGATTCCGCCGGCTCACCGGGGAAAGGACCGCCGGCCGGGGCATGCGGGGAGGAAGGAATACGTGATCGCCAAGGAGACGCGGGGGAGCTTCGCGAGGCTTCGTCTGCACAAGGGGCAGAAGGACGCCGAGTACAGGGACATGGGGTGGGACTACCACTACCACGGGTGCTACATCAACAAGAAGGGGTTCGATCGCCTGATCGGGCTCCGCAATCGCAAGAGCACGTTCGCGATTCCCAAGGACGTGCTGAGGAAGGGCTCAAACCTGCTGGCGTTTGAAGTCCGTGCTGCTGATCTGCATCCGCTGGCGTTGAGCTGGGGCGGAAAAGACTATGGAGGCACCGCCAACTGGGATCATCTCTGGGTCATGGAGGTGAAGCTGACGGCGGAGGCCGGGGTGGCGCCGGCCCCGCGGGCCCGGCCGAAGGGCGTTCAGGTGTGGGCCGAGGACATACACAACCGCTTGTTTCAGAAAGAGTTCTGTTCTGACCCCGAGCCCGTGCGGGAGGTCCGGATCGTGGGCGTCCGCAACGGCACGCACGGCGGGCAGGTGGTGATCGGCACGGAGAAGGGCCTGGGCAGGCTCCAGGTGCGGGTGGACGCGTTCAAAGGCCGGGCAGGCTCCCTGCCGGCATCGGCTGCCACCGTGCACTATCTGGAGCCTCATCCGTTCTGGGAGATCCGTGCCTTGGGTGAGGGCAAGGGAAGCGGGATGACCTCGAAGCCGGGGCCCGCACGAATCTCCCCGGTGATCCTTCGTCGCTATTACCCCCAGGTCATGGCCGAGGCGATGGATTATGACAAGCGGAGGAGCGTCAGTGCCGCCGGCCTGAAGGAGCTGAAGTTCTTCGACCATCTCAGGCGCGAGCCGCCCGCCCGCGTCCCGGCGGACACCGCCCAACCCGTTTGGATCTCCGTGAAGATTCCCGAGGACGCCAGGCCGGGCAAGTACACCAGCACGATCAGGATCACGGCGGACGGCATGGAGACGACGAGCGTGAGGCTGTCGTTGGAGGTGCTGGACTGGCGGGTGCCGGCCCCGCAGGACTTCGTGACGATCATGGCGATCGAGCAGTCGCCGTATGCCATTGCCAAGCACTACAAGGTGCCGCTGTGGTCGGAGAGGCACTTCCGTCTGATGGCGAAGAGCTTCGGTTTGATCGGGCGGGCGGGCGGCGACTTCCTCGGCATCCCCGTGCTGGTCAACACGGAGTTCGGCAACAGGCTGGACACGCCGGTTCGCATCGTCCGGAAGACCGACCTGCCTGCCGCTGGCAAGCAGGCAGGCGGCGGCTTCGCCTTCGACTTCTCCATCCTCGACCGCTACCTGGATGTGGCCATCGAGCACCTCGGCGTGCCGCAATGCATCTGTTTCCTGGTCGGGCACGCCGGCGGCTCGGCGGAGCAGCAGACCCTCAAGGTCCTGGATGAGGCCACCGGCAAGGAAGAGCTGGTTTACGTCGGGCCGGGGCTGCCCAAGGACCGGCGCCGGCGCTACTGGCGCATGGTCGCCAGCGCGATCTACCTGCACATGAAGCAGCGCAGGCTGGAGGGGAACATGTACTGGGGGTTGATGTGGGACTGGGTCAGCGACGAGACGCTGCCCATGTTGCTCAATGAGTTTGCCCCGGGCGTGAGGTGGGTGCGCTACAGTCACCACCACCAGCCTGACGGGGGGTACACGTGGTGCGCGACGGTGCGCGGCGGGGGGCTCAGGCTGCGGCGCCCGACGCCGAAAGGGTGGAAATCGAAGTCCGTGAACCTGGTGGTCTCCCGGGACTGCAATGATGCGTGGACGGCGTACGGGTCGTCGCTGCCGTTCGCCTGCCGGATCGGGCCCGAAAGGGCCCTTTGCTCCGGCGGGCGCGGCATCGGGCGGATCGGGGCCGACTACTGGCACAGCACCTGGCTGGATGGGCACCGCCCGCCGGGGTTCATGACAGGCATGCCGTTTCTGTCGCTCCTCTGGCCGGGCAAGGAGGGGGCGGAAAGCTCGATTCGGTACGAGGTGATGCTGGAGGGGCTCCAGGAGGCCGAAGCGCGAGTCTTCCTCGAACAGGCGACCGAGAAGCTCGGAGACGATGCCCTGAGCAAGAGGGCTGCGGCCGTTCTGGACAGGCACTTCACCAGCACGCTGCTCATGCCGTGCTGGATGCCGCATCCTCTGCTGGAGGAGCATGCGAGCGGGTGGCAGGCGCGGTCGCGGCGGCTGTATGGGGTCGCGGCGGAGGTGGCTGAACGCATCGGCCTGGACCTGGAGAAGAACTCAATCCACCGGGACGTGCCGGTGCTGGGGAAGACGGCAGTGCCGGTGAAGGTGCGGAACTGGACGGCCCGGGCGCGGGAATGGAAGCTGGCGTCGGATCAGGAGTGGCTTGTGCCGGATGCGGCGGAAGGCAAGGCCCCGCCCGGGCAGCATGCGCTGGGGGCCCACGTGGACGCCACAAAGTTGTCGCCCGGCCGGACCGCCAAAGCAGTCCTCGCGCTGACGGACGTCGCCACCGGGCGGACGGAGAAGCTGGACGTCACGGCGAATGTGAGTCCGCTGTGCAGGCTCCTGGGTCCGGAGGACGTGGCGAACATCGACGTCGGCCGGCGGGGCAAGCTTGCGTATACCCTGCTGAATCGCTCGGCAAGGGAGTTTCAATGGAAGCTGGCCCCGGCCGTCTCCTGGGCCAGCGCCGTGCCCGCAAGCGGGGAACTGGCCCCCGCGGAGCAGGCGGCGATCAGCCTCCAGCTCAACCCGGCGGACCGGACACGCGCGAGACACGAGTTCGCCCTGAAGCTGAGCGGCTCGAACGGGCATCAGGAGGAAACGAAGGTGGTGGTGCATGTTCTGACGCCGTACCGGCAGCCGGCGGGCAGGCCCGCGGGAGCCGCCAAGCCGATGCAGGATTTCCCCAAGGATTTCTTCGTCCCGCGCATCGACCACAGGAAGCGAAAGCACTTCCCCGTTCAGTTCTGGGACCCGAAGAGGCCGCGGGCGGGGCAGCACAACTATTGGCCCTGCAAGCGCGGCACTTTCGCGATCGGGGCCAGGACGGAGAAGGACGAGCACGGGCGTCCGGCCCGCAAGCCGATGAAGCGCTACGAAAGGGGGTTCGGCTGTCGGCCGGGGCATTCGGTGACTCTCCTGCCGGGCGGCCGGAACGTGAAGGCGTTCTCGGCGGAGGTGGGGTGGATGTACGGCAGCAATGCGGGTCCCACGGACCCGAAGCTGCATTTCGAGGTCTACGTGGACGGGAAGTTCGCGGCGCACAGCCACCTGATGCGGAGCGGCGACCCGCCGCGGCTGCTGGTCGTGGAGGGGCTGGGTCGTGCGAAGGAGGTCCGGCTTCTGACCCGGCTGAGCAACGACCGCAGCTCGGCCCCGGGTCGGAAGGCCGCCGTCTACGGCGTCTGGGGCGATCCGACGTTTTACCTTGGACGGTGAGGCGGCCTCAGCCGGCGGTCGTCTGGCTGATCCGCCCGGAAGGGAGCGATAAGAATGACTGAAGGCGTCTGGGAAGCGGCAAGGGAAACACCCCTCTACGACGAGGTGGACGTGCTGGTCTGCGGCGGGGGCCCGGCGGGCTTTTCGGCGGCCGTCGCCGCCGCCAGGGCCGGCGCCGACACCTTGCTCGTCGAGCAGACCAACTGCCTGGGCGGGATCGCCACCGCCGGCGGGCACAACCACATCTGCCTGTTCACCGAGTGGGGCACCGACGTCCGCGTCGTCGGCGGGATCGCCTACGAAATGGCCGAGCGGGTCCAGGCCTTGGGCTACGGGCACATCCAGGGCGGCAGCGTGGACTTCGAGCTGGAGGGGATGAAGCTCGCGCTGGAGCGGATGGCCGCCGAGGCGGGCGTGAAGCTGCTGTACCACACCCTCTTCGCCGAGGCCATCGTCGCCGAGGGCGCGGCGGCGGGGGCGTTCCTCCAGAACAAGTCCGGTCGCCAGGCGGTGCGGGCCCGGCGGGTGATCGACGCCACCGGCGACGCGGACGTCGCCGCCGCCGCCGGGGCCCCCTGGGAAATGGGGCGACCCGGCGACGGCGCCTGCCAGCCCGCCACCCTCATGTTCCTCATCGGCGGGGTCGACTGGCGGCGGGTGTGCGAGTTCCGCGGGCGGGAGCACAACCCGGATCGCGTCTGGCAGCAGGCCCAACGCGCCGGCGACATGGAGGGCTTCCAGGACCGGGTCATGGGCTGGTGGGTCACGCCCACCCGCCCGGACCAGGTCGGCGTCAACTTCACCCACATCCTCGGCGTGGGCGCCACCGACGCCGCCAGCGTCACCGCCGCCACCCTCGAGGGCCGGCGCCAGGCGTTCCACATGATCCCCGTCTTCCGGAAGTACGTCCCCGGCATGGAGGGCTGCCACCTGGTGTCCACGGCGGCGCTGCTGGGGACCCGCGAGAGCCGCCGCATCGTCGGCAGGGCGGTCCTCAACGAGGACGACCTGATGGCCATGCGCGACTGGCCGGACGCCGTCTGCTACGGCTCGTTCTTCATCGACATCCACAACTGCACCGGGGCGGGCATGGACGGGGCGACCTGGCGGCCGCAGAAGGGGTTCAGGTACCAGATCCCCTATCGCTGCATGCTGCCGCGGAAGATCGAGAACCTGCTGGTCGCCGGGCGGTGCGTCAGCGTCACCCACCGGGCGCTGGGCTCGACCCGCGTCATGCCGCAGTGCGCCGCCCTGGGCGAGGCGGCCGGAGCCGCCGCGGCCCTCAGCATCGAGGCGGGCTGCGCCCCGGGCGAGCTGCCGGTCGAGAAGCTCCAGGACCGCCTCCGCGCCGCCGGCGCGATCGTGGATGACGCCGGCATCCGCGGCGCCAACTGAGACGGGGTCCCGCCCGCAGCCTACATGGCCTTGAGGAAGTATTCCATCAGCTCCCATCCCTTGTCGATGTGGAGGTCGGTTTGGCCGACGGCCTGCTCGGTGAAGGGATGGTGGACGAGGGCGGTCACGCCGGTCCCGGCCAGGGCGAAGGGCACCGGGTCGGGCGTGTGGGTGCGGCGGGGGCAGGGGGTCGGGTGGTCGGGAAGCACGAGGATCCGCCACGGGTCCTCGCCCGCCCGGAGGTGCCCCAGCACCGGGCCGACGACGTGGCGGTCGATCTGCTCGATGGCGTGGACCTTGGCCTTGGGGTCGGCCTGGTGCCCGGCCTCGTCGGGGGCCTCGACGTGAACGCAGACGAGGTCGTGGTCGGCGAGGGCCTCGACGGCCGCGGCGCCCTTCCCGGCGTAGTTGGTGTCCACGAAGCCCGTCGCCCCGGGCACCTCGATGCAGTCCCACCCGATCAGCGTGGCCAGCCCGCGGACCAGGTCCACCGCGGAGATGGCGGCGCCGGCGATGCCGAAGCGGTCGGCAAAGGCCGGCAACTGCGGCATCTTCCCCTCGCCCCACAGCCAGACGTGCGTCGCTGGGTTCTCGCCCAGGTCGCGCCGGACCTGGTTGACCTCCTGGTCGGCCAGGATGGCCTCGCTGCGCTGGATGAGCGTGGTGAGGACCTCGCTGCCCGCCCCGCGGGGAAAGTGCCCGGAGACGCCCTCGCCCAGGATGTTGTGGGGGGGGGTGGTGGTCACGTCGACCTCGCCCTTGAGCGTCATCAGGTGGCGATAGGAAACGCCGGGGTGGAAGCGCATCCGCTCCCGCGCCAGCAGCCGGTTCAGCTCGGCGATCAGGGCGGCGGCCTCCTCGGTGGAGATGTGCCCGGCGGAATGGTCCTCCATCACGCCGTCGATGATGGTGACGAAGTTGCAGCGGAAGACCCACTCCTGGGAGGAGAGCTTGAGCCCGCGGGCGGCGGCCTCGAGGGGCGCCCACCCCGTGTAGTACACGCGGGGGTCGTACCCCAGCACCGAGAGGATGGCCACGTCCGAGCCGGGCTCCATGCCCTCAGGCACGGTCCTGACCGACCCGCACTTGCCGTTGTCGGCCACCCAGTCCATGTTGGGCTTTCGGGCCGCCGCCAGGGGCGTCCGGGCCTTCAGCTCCTCCAGCGGAACGTCCGCGGCCCCGTCAGGTATGACCATGGCGTATTTCATGTGCAGACCGCCCTTCGCAAGCCCCTCATCCGCCCGCCAGGATAACCCGATCCCGCCCAATC
>CAZNSB010000042.1:0-5790 GCA_964575155.1 uncultured Planctomycetaceae bacterium
CGTGCACCACGGCCTCGGCCGGGGCCCTGGACGCGCTGCGGGCGGCCTCGCCGGTGAAGGTCGTCGGGGTCGTGGAGCCGGCCTCGGCCGAGGCCGTCGCCCTCGCCGCCGGAGGCGCCATCGCCGTCATCGGGACCGAGGCCGCCATCTCCTCCGGCGCCCATGCCAAGGCCATCCGCGCCCTCGACGACCGCGCGACCGTCCTCACCGCCGCCGCACCCCTGCTGGTGCCCATCGTCGAGGAAGGCCGCCCGCAGGAAGACCCCATTGTCCTCTCCGTCCTGAGCGATTACCTCCGCACGCTCCAGCGGGCGCGCCCGGCGGTGTTGATCCTCGGGTGCACGCACTATCCGCTGCTGGCCGGGGCCGTGGCCAAGCTGATGGGGCCACACACCCGCCTGATCGACCCCGGGGCGGCCGTCGCCGAGGAGGTCCAGGCCGTCCTGCGGGCCGATGGGATGCAGAGCCCCCGGCCGGAAGGCGCCCTCCGCTGCTTCTCGACGGACAACCCCGCGCGTTTCGCCCGGCTGGCGCGGCGTTTTCTGGGGCGCGACGTGGGCGAGGTGTCGTGGGTGGGGACCGACGAGCTGATCGCCGCCGGGCAGGGAGCCGCCGAGACATGAAACCCCTGCGGGTCCTTCTGGCGTTGACGGCGGCGGGCCTGTCGGGCTGCGGGCAGGGGAAGCGTAACTTCACCATGAAGGCCCTGCTGGCGAAGGTGCGGGGGCCCGACGAGCGGAAGCTGGTCGTGCAGATGTTCGAGTCGGAGGACCCGGACCTGCGGCGGGAGGCCATTGAGCAGCTTTCGCGGAAGGACCGTTTCCTTCGCGGGAAGTTCCTGGAGGGCTATGCCGTTCTGGCGGGCGATCCGGCGCCGACCGTCCGCAGCGCCGCGGTGCGGGCCCTGGGCAAAGGCGGCGATCCGAAATACTTCAAGCAGCTTGCCGCCACCCTTAACGACGAGAATGCGATGGTCCGCTGGGACGCCGCCGTGGCCCTGGATTCGGTCATCACCACGCAGGCCGTGCTGCCGCTGGCGCAGGCAGCCCTCAACGACCAGAACGTCGACGTCCGAGGCGCATCCGTCCGGGCGCTGCGCCACTACAGGCGCGGAGACGTGCTGGAAACGCTGCTCCGGTGCATGGAGGACCCCCAGTTCGCCGTCCGCTTCCGGGCGGGGGAATCGCTGGCCGAGCTGACCGGCGAGACCGGAGGCACCGACCCCGACCTGTGGCGGGCGATCCTTTCCAAGAGGCCTGACCTCTTCGCGGCGCCGAAGCCCAAAAGGCCCTGGTGGGACTGGTTCGGCGTCACGCAAAGGAAAAAGTCCAAGCCCGCCCCGACACCGAAGCCCCCGCCGGCCGAGCCCCCCCCGAAGCCGGCGAAGGCGCGGCGGCCCTGGTGGGACTGGTTCGGGATCACCAAAGGGAAGAAGGCCGCCCCCGCCACGCGCCCGGCCGGCGGCGAATGACCGGCGGGGGGGGCTACCGCGGCGGGTTCAGCAGCCCCTTCAGCGGCGCCAGGGCGCGGCGAGACGCCTCCGCGCACGCCGGCGAGTAGCCTTCCTTCGATGAGGCCGTCCCGATGCCGGTGTACAGGATCTTCCCGTCCGCGCTGCGCATGATCCGCAGGTTGAGGCTGACCCAGTGCGTGGTCTCGGTCTTGCTCCCGGAGACGTAGGTGATGGTGGTGCTGACGAGCTCCTGCTGCTTTCCGTAATGGATCAACTCGCCGGTGACGGCGGCGTCGGCCTGGAGGCGGGCGCCCACGGCGGCGGCCACGGGCGGGTCGTAGCAGTCCTCGATGAGATATCCCGTCTCCGCGACGGCGGCCCGCAGCCTCGCGTCGGATGCGTCCACGACCCTGTACTTGCCCACCTGGACGAGCTCGGTCAGGGCGGCGCCTCGCCCGACGGCCCCGGAGCCGGCGCCGTCTTGACCGGGCGCATCGCCCAGCGGCAGCACGACGACACGCCCCACGGAGCAAAGCGCCTCGGCGTCGAACACGCCCGAGGCGTCGGGGTCGCACCCCGCCAAGAGGCCCGCCGCCACCATGCCCGCCAGCCACAGCCGACCCACCATCGTTCTCCCTTGCGCGTTTCTCGCCGGCATGCTACTCCCTCGAAGACTCCATGTGTCTCTGCTTGAAGTACAGGACCAGGTCTTTCAGGGCCTTCTCGGCGGCGGCGCTGGCGGCGGGGGAGTGCCCTTGCCTGGACACCCCCTGCCCGCCGTCGGCGTAGATGACGTCGCCGGGGCGGTACTCCCCGCACGCCGTGACGTTCACGACGCGGACGCCCAGCCCCACCCGGTGCGTGTGCTTCGTGCTGCTGGTGCGGACGATGTCGATGCTCAGGCTGCGGTTGTCCACCTGGGCCTCGTACTGCCTGACCTCGCCGACCAGGACCGCGTCGGCGCCGGCCAGCTTGCCCAGCCTGGCGGCGGCGGCGTTCTCCGTCAGGCTGGACAGCTTCAGGTCGTGCTCGTCGATGATGGACTTCAGGCGGCGGCGCTCCACCACGCGGATCCCCGGGACCTTGTACAGCACCTCCGTGACCGCGCCCACGACCGTCTCGCCGGACCCCTTGGCCTTGCCGCCGGGGGCGTCCACCAGCGGCACCACGGCGATGGTCTTGACGTTCCTGAGCACCGGCTGGTGGGGCAGCTCGATGGGCGGGGCCTCGCACCCGAGCATGCCCGCCAGCGGAGCGAGCGCGGCGGCCCAGGCGGCCGGTATGCGGCACCAACTGCGGGGTGTTTTCATGGCGGCTTCCCTCTATTCTTTTCTGGAACTCCGAAGGTATTCCACCAGCGGCTGTAGGGCCTTGGCCGCGCCGTCGGCCAGGAGCTTGGAGCTTCCGAGCCCCTTGGTCGGGGCGGAGTGGGCGTAGACGGCCCGGCCGGCGGAGGCGGAAAGGATGCGGACGCTGATGGAGGCGACGCCCTTTCGGGCGGCGAAGCACCTCTGGTATTCCTCGGCCTTCACGGACCCGCGGGCGGCGCGCGGTTTTCCGCCGCCGGCCAACTCGATGGAATAGGCGGCGGTCCCGGCCAGGACCGCATCGGCCCCCATGTCGCGGGCGACCTTCACCGCGACCTCGTCTTGCAGGGCCGGCGGACCTGGCTGCGCCGCCCGCAGCCGCCACAAGGCCGGAGGCTCCACGACGGTAAACTTGGCAAGCCGCTGCCCCTGAAGCTGGGCGGCGATCATTCCGGAGACGATCGTTCCGGCGCTTTTCTCGGCCGGCGATTGCAGGGGAACGACCAGGAGCTTGTGGATCTGGTCGATGGCGGGCTTGTCGAAGACGGTCGGGGGCTTCGGCGCGCAGCCCGCGGACCACGCCAGCAGCACCGCCAGCATCAGCGGGCAGGCTTGCCCGGTCGCCCGGATGGGCCAACGCTGGCTCATGGACGTCGGTTCTCCTGTTTGGCCAGGAACTGTTTCAGCTCCGCCAGGGCCTGCTCGGTGGCGGCCAGGACCGCCGGCCCGTAGCCCTGCCTCGACTTGCCGGTGCCCCTGCCGGTATACACCAGCCTGCCGTCCTCAGGCGCCACCAGCCGAACGCTCACGCCGCCGTGATACGTCGTCTCGGTCCAGTGGCTGGACCCCACGTAGAACCACGAGCTCTTCCGTTGCTTCGTGAAGCGGTAGTCGGCCAGCTCGCTGACCACCAGCAGGTCGATGTCGAGTCTCTTGGCCAGGTCGGCCTGAAGCTGCCGGCTCCAGGGGTCGGCGGATTCCTCCGACGACAGGACCTTGCGCAGCCTCCCCGGGCCCTGGACCTCAAAGCGGTTGAGGTTGGCCAGGGCGTTGATGAGGACACCGGTCTGCGCGCGCCCCGAGCCGAGGGCCTCGGCCCCGGGCGCGTCGACCGCCGGCAGCACGGCCAGGCGCTTGGCCTGGGAAAGGGCGCACGCGTCGTAGATCCCGGATGGCGCGGCGCACCCGCCGATGCAGAGGGACGCCCCGGCGGCAGCCGCCAGCAGCCCGACACGAAGCCGGCGGTTTCTCGGCACTGCCATTCTCTTCCCTTGCCCCAATCTTGCAGCAACCCCGCGGACGGCAATGAATGGTGCTGCGATGCTACAGCACCGCCGGCCGGCCCTCAATCCATTTCGGGCCTTTTTGGGCGAAGCTGGAACAGTGCCATCACATCTGCTCGACGACCTGGATCCCCAGCAGGTCCAGGCCCCTGCGGATGACCCTCGCGGCGAGCCGGCACAGCCCCAGGCGGCTGCGGCGGACGGGCTCGTCGGCCTTGAGGACCGGGCAGCTCTCGTAGAAGCCCGTGAAGGCCACCGCCAGGTCGTACAGGTAGCCGCACAGGAGGTTCGGCAGGCACTCCTCGGCGACGGCCTGGACGGTCTCGGGGAATTGCAGCAGCTTCAGGCCCAGCGCCCGCTCGGCGGGCTCGGGCAGCGAGACCTCCCCGCCGGCGCGGCCGTCGGGCTCTTCGCCGCCCCTACGGAAGATGCTCCGGATCCGGGCGTAGGCGTACTGCATGTACGGGGCGGTGTTGCCGTCGAGGCTGAGCATCTTCTCGAAGCTGAAGACGTAGTCGCTCTTGCGGTTCTGGGCGAGGTCCGCGTACTTCACCGCCCCGATGCCGACGACGTTGGCGACGGAGTACCGCTGCTCTTCAGTGAAGCTGGGGTTCTTCTGCTTGACCAGCTCCTCGGCGCGGCTGACCGCTTCCTGAAGAAGGTCGAGCAGCTTGACGGTGCCGCCCTCGCGGGTGCGGAACTTCCCGCCGCCGGCCGCCTGCACCACGCCGAAGGCCACGTGCTCGAGGCGGACGCGGTCCGGGGCGAACCCGGCCTTTCGGGCCACGGCGAAGACCTGCCGGAAGTGCAGCCCCTGTCCCGCGTCCACGACGTACAGGATGCGATCGGCGACCCAATCGACCTCACCGCCCTCTTTCCCCTTGCCGCAGCGAAACCGAATGGCCGCCAGGTCTGTCGTGGCGTAGAGGTACCCCCCGTCGGACTTCTTCACGATCACCGGCAGCGTGTTGCCGTCCTTGCCGGTGAACTCATCCAGAAAGACGCACTGCGCGCCGTGGGACTCGCTCAGAAGCCCGGCCTCGCCCAGGTCGGCGACCACGGCGAACAGGTCGTCGTTGTACGCCGACTCGCCCCGGACGTCTCTGCGCTGGAGCAGCACCCCGAGCCGGTCGTAGATGTGCTGGAAGTGATCGACGGTCTGGCTGAGGAACTGCCGCCACCGCTTCAAGTAATGCTCATCTCCGGACTGGAGCTTCACAACGGCTTCGCGAGCTCGGTTGGCGAACCCCTCATCGGTGTCGAACATCTGCTTGGCGCTGCGATAGAAGTCCTCGACGTCGCCGATGGGAACGTCGGCCTCGAAGGCCGAGTGGCTTTTCATCGCTATCTCGTCCATGTACGCCGTCAGCATTCCGAACTGGGTTCCCCAGTCGCCGACGTGGTTCTGGCGGATGACGTTGTGGCCGAGGAAATCGAGGACGCGGGCGAGGGCGTCTCCGATGATGGTGCTGCGAAGGTGCCCGACGTGCATCTCCTTGGCCAGGTTGGGGGCGGAGTAGTCGACGACGACTGTTTGCGGAACGGCGGCCTTCGGCACGCCGAGACCCTCGTCGTCGGCGCAGGTGGCGAGCTGCCGGGCGATCCAGTCGGGCCTCAGGCGGATGTTGAGGAACCCCGGGCCGGCGACCTCGGGCGCCTCGGCCAGGTCGGCCAGGTCGGCCCCGGCGGCGACCTCCCCGGCCAGCTTGCGCGGGTCGGTCTGGAGCCGCTTGGCGGCGGGCATGAC
>CAZNSB010000042.1:5800-18215 GCA_964575155.1 uncultured Planctomycetaceae bacterium
GCCCGGCAGAGGGCCGCCGACAGCCGCTGCTCGAGCTGACTGCGCACGTTCATGGGTCACGGATCTCGCGCCGGCCCGCCCGACGCGCAGCTCGCGGCATCGCCCGGCGGTCACTCCTTCTTGGGTCTCTTGGCGCTGCCGGGTTTCTTCTTCCCGGCGGCGGGCTTCTTCTTGTCCGGCTTCTTTTCCTTCTTTTCGGGCGGGGTCTTCTTTCCCGCCTTCTTGGTGGGGGTGAGGGTGATGACGCCGGTGGCGGTGGCCTTGGCGGTCAGGCCGAGATCCTCCAGTCTCACGCGCTCCAGCACCCTCTTGACCAGCCGATGGATGTCGATGCCGGTCGCCTTCGCCAGCTTCGAGGTGCCGACGAACTGGAACTGCCCCGGGGGGCCGGTCGGGCTCGGGCGGACCCATTTCTGCCCGAACAGGACGGGAGGCTTCACCAGCTTCTTGACCACCTTGGCGAACCGTTTCCGCAACTCGTTTTCGACGTTCATGCTACTGACCTCCTTCGGCCTTGGGGGCCCTCTCTTGGGGCCTCTTCCATCGGACGCGGGGGGCGTCGCCCCATATCAGCTCCAGGTCATAGTACCGGCGGCGCATATCGTCGAAGATGTGGATCACGACGTCAACAAAATCAAGCAGGATCCACCCGCCGGAGTCCATACCGGAGGCGTTCAAGAGGCGGTGCCCCCGGCCGGCGGCGGCGTCGGCGATCTCCCGGGCCACCGACCGCATCTGCCGGTCGGACGTGCCCGTGAGGAGGACGAAGTAGTCCGTCACCGGGCTGATGCCGCGGAGGTCCAGCACGACGATACCCTCGGCACGGCGGCTGTGGGCGATCCGGGCCGCCTCCGCCGCCAAGGCTCGGGCGGACGGCTTGCGCTTTGTCTGCTTGGGCATTCGGCCTGTCCGGTCCAGGCGGCTCAGTGTTATCGGTCCGGGAGGGCGGGCTACCGTTTCCGCGGCCGGGGGGCTATGGGCTCAGTTGCAGGAAGTCGGCGATCTGCGGGGCGTATTTGACGACCAGCCCCGCGAAGACGACCGACACCATGCTCATCAGCTTGATCAGGATGTTCAGGCTCGGGCCGGAGGTGTCCTTGAACGGGTCGCCCACCGTGTCGCCGACGACGGCGGCCTTGTGGTTGTCACTGCCCTTCCCGCCGAGCTGCCCGGTCTCGATCCACTTCTTGGCGTTGTCCCACGCCCCGCCGGCGTTGGCCATGAAGATGGCCAGGGCAAAGCCGCTGGTCAGCCCGCCCGCCAGCAGCCCCAGCACGCCGCCGACGTCCAGCAGCAGCCCGGCCGCCAGCGGCACCACCAGGGCCAGCAGCGAGGGCACGATCATCTCCCTCTGCGCCCCCGCGGTGCTGATGTCCACGCAGCGGGCGTAGTCGGGCTGGCCGGTGCCTTCCATGATGCCGGGGATCTCCCTGAACTGCCTGCGGACCTCCTTGACCATGGCGCTGGCGGCCCGGCCGACGGCCTTCATGGTCATGGCGCTGAACAGGAACACCAGCAGCACGCCGGCGAAGAGCCCGCAGAGGACCTTCGGATTCATCAGGGTCACGTCGTAGAATGCCATGTACTGCCGCAGCGACGCCTTCCGGGCCGACACCACGCTTACGCTCGCCGGGCTTCCGCCGACCGTCAGGCCCACGATGGGGCGGACGTTGTCATCGTCGGCCTTGCCCAGCGAGCTGAGCATCCCGCCCGCGGCGGCGGCCTTCGGATGAACGTACTGCTGGAACGGAATCGGGGCGCGCTTCATGTCCGGCACGCGGGTCAGGGCCATGAAGCAACTGAAGCAGTCCTCGGTGGTGCCTTCCTTGACCTTCATGGCGAACTTGCCGTGGCCGACGTAGACGAGCTGGTGGAGGCCGGCCTTGCCGTCCGCGTCGGCGCCCTGGAAGTGGGCGGCGACGGCGGCGCGGGCCTGGCGGTTCTGCCCGACGCGGACCGTCTCGACGTACGCCGCCAGCAGGGCCAGGGCGGTCAGGGCGGCCGAGCCGATCGCGAACCCCTTGCCGGTGGCGGCGGTGGTGTTTCCGAGGCTGTCGAGGGCGTCGGTGCGCTCTCGGACCTCCGGGCCCTGGTGGGTCATCTCGGCGTTGCCGCCGGCGTTGTCGGCGATCGGGCCGTAGGCGTCGGTCGCCAGGGTGATCCCCAGCGTCGCCAGCATGCCGACCGCGGCGATGCCCACGCCGAACAGCCCCAGCGGGAGGTTCCCGAACCCGCCGGCGAAGGCGAAGGCACAGAGAATGGCCACGATGATCGTCGCCAGGGCCGCCCACGTGCTCTTCATGCCCTCGGCGATCCCGGCGATGATGACCGTCGCCGGGCCCGTCTCCGACTGCCGGGCGACCTCTCGGGTGGGCCTGCGGTCGTAGCTGGTGTAGTACTCCGCGCTCTTGCCGATGAGGATGCCGGCAAACAGCCCGCTGAGGATGGACAGCCACAGCCCCCACCAGCGGACCTCCGGGGCGATCCCGCCCAGCAGCCCCCAGCAGACGACGGCGGCAACGGCCGCGATGAGGAGGCTGGACCCCCACACGCCCAGCCCCAGCGCGCCCAGGAGCTGCTTCATGGACGCGCCCTCCTTCGTCCGCACCATGTAAATGCCCAGCACGCTGAGGGCGATGCCGACCCCCGCCAGCACCATGGGCGCCGCCAGCATCCGCAGTTGCGCCGACTCGCCCAGGGCAAGGTTGGCCGCCGCCGCCACGCCCAGGACGCCCGCGGCGAGGATCGACGCGCAGTAGCTCTCGTACAGGTCGGCGCCCATGCCGGCCACGTCCCCGACGAAATCGCCCACGTTGTCGGCGATGGTGGCCGGGTTGCGGGGGTCGTCCTCGGGGATGCCCGCCTCGACCTTCCCGACCAGGTCGGCCCCGACGTCGGCGGCCTTGGTGAAGATGCCCCCGCCGACGCGGGCGAAGAGGGCCTGGCTGGAGGCCCCCATGCCGAAGGTCAGCATGACCGCGGTGATCTCCACCAGGTTGATGGGGTAGCCCAGCAGCGGGGCGAGCTTGTACAGGATGAGGAACCATGCGGTGATGTACAGCAGCCCGAAGCCCACCACCACCAGCCCCATCACCGCCCCGGCGCGGAAGGCCACCGTCAGCCCGCGGTTGAGCCCCTCCTTGGCGCCCTGGGTCGTTCGATTCGAGGCCATCGTCGCCGTCTTCATGCCCAGAAAGCCGCACAGCCCCGAGAAGAACCCCCCCGTCAGGAACGCCAGGAAGACGGTCTGGTGCTGGGCGCCGGTCCGGCCCATGACGAAGAGGATGGCCGAGACCACCACGAAGAAGATCAGCACGAGCTTGTACTGGCGTCTGAGGTAGGCATAGGCGCCTTCGCGGACGTGCCCGGCGATGGTCTTCATGTTCTCGTCGCCTTCGCTGGCCGCCTTGACCTGGCGGTAGAACAGCCAGGCGAACAGCAGCGCCACGACCGAGGCGATCGGCGCCAGCCACCACAGCAGCAGGGGGTGGAAGTGCGAGAAATCGAGCAGGTCCGGGGGGGCTTGGCGGAGGTCGTCGGCGGCCCCGGCCGGGGCTGCGCCGGCAAGCAGGAAGACCACGAACGCAGCGACCAACCATCCCGCGATCCGTTGCCGGGCCGGCAAGCCCTTGTCATCGCTCACCTGAGCACTCCTTCCCTGTAGCGCGAGACATACCGACTCCCATGCAGTTGTTCAGGATTACAGCGGATTCCCTGGCCGTTCGCAAGCCGGAGGCGAAAGGGGCAGGGTTGGGCCGCCCGAGGTGAGACGTTGTGCCGCGATGGCTCTGCCCTGTTGCGATTGCGGGGGGAAGCTGGTTGCCGGGGCCCGGCAGCGCCCCCGACCCTTGGGCGGTCCGGCAGGCCGACGGGGCCCGGCGCTGAACGACCGCTGACTTGGAGGTCGCGGTTACTTCTCCTGGACGTGCCGCTTGATGCTCTTGCGTATGCGCCGGCGGCGGCGCTCGGAAGGCTTCTCGTAGTAGCTGTTCCGCTTGATGTCCTTCGTCAAGCCTTCCTTTTCGCACATCTTCTTGAATCGGCGGAGCATGTGCTCGACCGACTCGTCGCCTCTGGCCTTGACCTTGATCATGCGTCAGTCACGGTTCCTTTCTGTCTCCGCGAGTCCACGAACCCGAGTGGATTATACCCCCCCGAGTTGGGCGTGCAAGACAAAATCAGGCCCGAGCGGCCGGGGTCGCGGCGGCCGGGCCGGCCACGGGAGGACGGCCCGTAACTACCGCTTATTTCCGCCCTTAGGCGAGCCAGACAACTGCATCGCCGCCAGCGCCGTGGACACGTCGTTGGTGAACTCGAAGATCTTGTCCAACCCCGTCACCAGGAACACCCCCCACACCTGGTCGTTCACGCCGCAGAGGATCAGCTTCTTCCCCGCGTTGATCAGTTGCTTCCGCAGCCGAAGCAGCCGGGCAATGTTAGAGGAGTTCAGGAAGGTCACCGCCCCCAGGTTCAGCACCACGTGGCCGGGCTTGGCCGACAGCGTGTCCGCCAGGGCGGCGGTCTCATCCGTGTACTGCGGGTCGTCGGCCAGTTCCGCCAGGATGATGTCATCGGACCAGTTCTGGATTGTCATGACCGTTGGTTCCTTCTTGCCGATTCCGCCCGCATACGATATCGCCGCCGCCGGGCCCTCGTCAATCGAAGTTTCGCCCGGGCGCGATTTTTGTGCTCGCCGGCGGGGGGACCGGCCCCGGCGGAGCCGCCCGGGCGGGAGCCGGCCGTCGTCCCCCTCACCGGCAGCGGATGAGGAGGGACTTGTCGATCTCTCCGGCGGCGAGGGCCGGGGCGATGTCCTTCAGGAACCGCTTCCCGTCGACGTAGTACCCGGCGGTGGGTTTGAGGCCGGTGACGCGCTCGGCCCAGAAGGCGTTCAGCAGCTCCATGAAGAGTTCGCGGACGTACTTGCTGACCATGCTGGCCAGGGCGACGGGGAGGCACTGGTCTTCGCCATTGGTGAGGAAGTGGATTTCCGCGGCGCCGGCCGTGTCCTCGACGAAGTAAGCGCTGCGGCGCGCGGACTCGGCCAGGATCTTTATCGAGGCGCCTTGGAACATCCGCTGGATGTGCCTTAGGTAGCGAATCCGCCCGCCCTGCCGGTCGGCCACGATCCGCGTGACCGGCGGGCCTTTCCCGGCGTAGGTGTTGAAGACGTAGGCGATCAGTCGGCTGGTCACGCCGAAGAGGGCGGTGGCCTTGTTCCGCGTGGCGCCGACGAGGCGGTTGTATTCGCCGGCGAGGACGGGCTCGGCCCGGACCGCCTCCAGGACGATGTTGCGCCGCTCCATGGCCTCGGCGACCCCGTTGGCGCGGAGGGCGAGGTCGCGGGCGTCGGCCTGGCGGGGCAGCGGCAGGTCGCCGCGGGCGTACCAGGGGTAGGCGCGGGCCTCGGGCAGCGCGGGGGCGGCGACCCGCCGGAGCAGCTCGTGGAAGGAGCGAGGCAGGGGACCGGCCTGGCGGAGCATCCCCAGGACCCCGCGCTCCAGATGGACCAACCCATCGCTGCGGACGCGCATCCGCTTGGAGTCGGCCACCGGCAGGGCGGAGGACTTGCGGAGCGACCTCCGCGTGACGGCCCCGGCCAGCAGCCGCCAGAGATCGGCCTGGACATCGGCTTCCGGCAGGCGGAAAAGCGTCGCCGAGACCACCAGCGGGCCCATGACCGGGCCGTATCCCGCCTCGTCGATTCCCGCCAGGACGGTCACCGCTGCCTTTCCCAGGTGCAATTGCCGCGCGCAGGCCGAGAGTGATTATAGGCCCGCCGGGCAAGCGGGAAAAGCCCGCCCCAGAACGGCGGCGGCGGTCGTCCGGCAGATTTCAGGAAAGCCGTCTCCGCGGTGGATGACATGGGCGGCGGGAGGTCATATACTGAACGCCGGATCAGAAAGCGGCGAGAAACCCGTACGGGGACGGAGTGAACGATGCGACACGCGGTGATCATAGCAGGCGGCGCGGGCAAGCGGCTGTGGCCGGCGAGCCGGCGGGACAAACCCAAACAGCTCATCCGGCTGCTGGCGGGGAAGTGCCTTCTGGAGTTGGCGTTGGAGCGGATGGAGGGGCTGTTCCCCGCGGAGCGGACGCTGGTAATCACGAGCGCGGCGTACTGCGAACAGGTGCGCGCCTGTCTCGGGTCGCTGCCGGCCAGGAACGTCATCGGCGAGCCGGAAGGACGCGACACCGCCAACGCCATCGGCCTGGCCGCCGAAGTCATTGCCGCACAGGACCCCGAGGGCACCATGGCGGTCTTCACCGCCGACCACATCATCCGCCCGCAGGATGAGTTCCA
Source organism: uncultured Planctomycetaceae bacterium (assembly GCA_964575155.1). Classification (GTDB taxonomy): domain Bacteria; phylum Planctomycetota; class Phycisphaerae; order SM23-33; family SM23-33; genus CAZNSB01. The sequence continues at coordinate 12,105 of CAZNSB010000042.1, forward strand.
GAGACGCGTCGAGCGCGCCTGCCGCGCCGCCGAGGAGGCCCCCGACGCCCTGGTCACCTTCGGCATCACCCCGACTTTCGCCCACACCGGGCTCGGATACATTCACTGCGGGGAGAAGATCGGCGAGTCCGTCCGCCGCGTGCTGGGATTCAAGGAGAAGCCGGATCACCACACGGCCCGGTACTACTGCGACTCGGGGGAGCATTTTTGGAACAGCGGGATGTTCGTGTGGCGCGCGCAGACGATCCGGGACGCCCTGGAGCGGTTCCTTCCGGCCTCGGCCAGGAAGCTTGCCGCGGTGGGCGACGCGGCCCGGGAGGGCAAGTCGATCGACGGCCTGCTGAAGGAGATCTACCCCCAGCTTGCGAGCATCAGCATCGACTATGCGGTCATGGAGCGAGCCACCGACGTGCTGATGGTCGAGCTGCCGTGCGAGTGGCACGACGTGGGCTCTTGGCCGGACCTGGGCAGGGTCGTCAAGCCCGACGCCGACGGCAACGCCGTCGTCGCCAGCCGGGCCGCCCTCTTGGACAGCGCGGACAACGTGATCTATGCCGAAGACGACCATCTCCTGGCGGTGGTGGGCATGGACGAATGCGTCATCGTTCACACCCCCGACGCCACGCTGGTATGCGGCAAGTCCGACGCGCAGCGGCTGAAGGAGCTGGTCGACATGATTGGCACGCGCTTCGGCCAGGGATACGTCTGAGGCCGGCCATGGCCCGCTGGCTGGGCATCGATCACGGGACCAGGCGAGTGGGCATCGCCGTCGGCGACCCCGAAGCCCCGATTGTCTCGCCCCTGGAGCAGGCGCCCGCTGCCCTGGGCCCCCTGGCCGAGCGGATTCGGCGGCTGACGGTGGAGTACTCGGCCATCGGCGTGGTTGTCGGCTGGCCGCTCAACGCCGACGGCTCGGAGGGGCGGCAAGGGCGGCTGGCGCGGCGGTTCGCCGCCGACCTGGCCGAAGCCACCGGGCTGGACGTCCGCCTGTGGGACGAGCGCCTCAGCAGCTTCGAGGCAGACCAGCGCCTCAAGGGCGCCATGACCCGAAAGAAGAAGAGGCGGCGTCACGACGCGCTGGCGGCGGCGGCCTTTCTCGAGGATTTCCTGGCGCGGGGCGGTCCCCGGTCAGCGCCGCGCCCGCGCGAGCTCGACTGAGAAGCGGTTTCAGAGCCAATGCCTCGGGGGGCACTGGTTGCCTGCAACCCCTGTCCCCCCTCGCCCTTGCGGGGCTCAGCCCTCCTTTTCCTTTTTCTTGCTCTGCTCGGCCAGGGCCTCCAGGGCGGCGATCGGGTCGGACTCCTCGGCACCGGCCTCGCTGACGTCCACCACGTCGTCGGGCTCCAGTTCCACGACCTCGCCCTCGTCCGGGTGGAGGCCCGGTTCACGCGCTGCGGCGGGCTGCTTTACGCCCATTTCCGCCTCGGCCGCCTTCTGGGCCTTGGTCTTGATGGGCGTAATCTCCGGGGGCTGCCCGTCGATCTGCACAGTGAAGACGACCGGCCCGATCACCAGCCGGTCGCCAGCCTTCAGCGCCGTCTCGTTGATTCGGCGGTTGTTGACGTAGGTGCCATTGGAGCTTGCCAGGTCGCGGACCCGCAACTCGTCTTCGCCGAGAATCAGCTCGCAGTGCTGCCGAGAAACGTTCAGCAACGGGACGCGGAGGGTGCACTCGTCTCCGCGGCCTATGATGCTGGTTTCCCGGCGAATCTTGAACTCCTTTTTCTGTCCGTTCGGCTTGAACATGACGAGCTTGACTTCCATGATCGCCCTCTCCTGTTTCAATGCGGCAGAGCATTCACCGGGTGCCCGGCCCCCTGGGCCGGGAACTCTCCCAGAATGCGTTCGCGCCCCTTATTCTATGACAAATGCCACAACCTGCAAGCAAAATCGTCCTCTGACGCCGACGGGGCTGGCCAGCGTGCCCGGAGGCCGGAACCTGCCCGGACGGAGACCTAACATTCCACCGGCCTTGCCGTGCGGCTTACTCAATATCCGTACCGGAGGCGCCGATAGCATGGCTGGAAAGGCGTGGTGGACAGCCGCCGGGCTTTGGCCCGGGTGCCGCCTGTAACGTATGTTTCAAATAGGCAGTGGTTTGGAGCCCCGCCGCAGGCGCGCTGCGACGGGGAAACCTCCATCTGGCGGACAAGGGCAAACCAGCTGAAAGGCTGGGGCGCAAAGCGTTGAGTCCCGAGCAGGATTGTCGCGCTGCCCCCAGGTTGCGCTGCACGGCAGGCCGAAGCCAAAGTGGCAGCCGGTTTGCTCCGGACCCGGCCGGGCTCTCCTTGTCCCCCCACCCGCCTCCGAGGACGTCTTCGATGGCGTTGAAGTTGCTGACAAACCGAACGATGCCCATCGGCATCGACCTGGGTACCTCTGCCCTGAAGCTGGCCCAGTTGCGGCGCGCCGAACACCGGCTGGAGCTGGTGGCGGCCGGCGCTGCCGAGGTGCCCGAGGGCTGTCAGGATGACTTGGGGAAACGGCTCGATTTCGTCTCGCACCGCCTCCGGGCCCTGTTGAAGGGCAACGGTTTCAGGACCCGCAAGTGTGTCGTCTCGATTCCGGCCGCTGCCACGGTTGTCCAGCACGTCAAGATCGCCAGAATGCTTCCTGCCGAGATCGACAAGGCACTGCGCTGGGAGCTGGAGGGGAAACTTCCGTTCGCCTCCGCCAATGCGATCATCCGCCACATGGTCGCCGGCGACACCTACGCCGACGGCAAGCCCGGGCTGGAGATCATCGTTGTGGCGGCGTCGCGGGAGATGGTCGAGGCCCACCTGGAAGTGGCCAGGCGCTGCAAGATGACGGTCCTGGCCTTGAACGTGGAGCCCTGCGCGATTCTGGAATGCTTTGCCCGGCTGTTTCGCAGGTCCGACGACCACGAGAGGGTCACGTTGTTTCTGGACTTTGGCCAGGCCTGCACCCAGGTGGTCATCGGCCACGGGCCCAGGATGGCTTTCGCCCGGAACCTCATGCTGGGGGCCCGGCAGATGGACGAGATGACCGGCGCCTCATTGAAGGTTCCCGTCGCCGAGGTTCAGGCGGCGCGCCGGCGGCTCCGGGACGCGCCTGATCCCTCGCCCCAGGCAGAGAGAGTCTACGCCGCCATGGGCGAGGCCTTGGAGAACGTGGTCGCGGAAATCACGAAGTGTCTTCGATACTACGAGTCGGTCTTTCCGGCCAACCCGATCGAGCGGGCGATCTTTCTGGGCGGCCAGGCGTTGGACCGTCGGCTGTGCCAGGGGGTGGCGCGTCGGCTGGAGCTGCCGGCCCAGATCGGCGACCCGCTGGCGCGGATTGGCGGGTCCGGCCAATGGGCCGGCGGGAACACGCTGGACCGGCGGAAGGCCCAGCCGGCGTGGGCGGTCGCGGTCGGACTGAGCCTGGGCGCCGATCTGCCACAGGCGGCATGAGGTGCGGCGATGAGCTACATCAACCTGTTGCCGGAGGATTACCTGGCCAGGCAGGCGCAGAAACGCGCCAACCTGCTGTGTGCCGTCCTGTTCGGCCTGGTCATGGCCGGCGTGTTGACGGCCACGCTTGTCTCCGCAAGGAGCCAGAAACGAACCTGCCAGGTCAGCGAGCGCGTCAACGAGGCCTACGCCGACGCAAACAAGCTCATCAGGCAGCTCCAGGAGCTGGAGGGGGTCAGGCAGCGGCTGGTGAAGAAGGCGGACATGACCGCCGAGCTGTTGGAACGCGTCCCGCGCAGCTACCTGCTGGCTACGGTCACCAATGCCCTGCCCGCGGGGGGGTCGCTCACCTGCTTCAAGCTCTCCAGCAAGCGAGACAATACCACGGTCATCCGCAAGGCGAGCAGTACCCGCTACGACGCGGCGGCGGCCAGGAAGAAGGTCCAGACCTCCACCAGGATGGATGTTGCCCTGACCGTGACCGGGCTGGCGGGAACCGACGTCGAGGTGGCCCGGTTTATCGCCCAAATGGCGCGCTGCCCGCTGATGGAGACGGTGGACCTGGTCTACAGCGAGGAGAAGAAGGTCCAGGACGTCATGGTTCGTGAGTTTCAGGTGGTGATGCGGCTGAAGGGCGAGGCCGACGTCCGGGGCGCTTTCGGCAGGGACGTCGCCTTGGACCGCCGCCCGCAAGCCGAGGCCACAGGAGAAATGCGGTGAAGTTCGGCATCCGCGAAATCGTGTCTGCCGTTGTCCTGGCGGCCATACCCGTCGGGGCCTGGTGGTTCGTGTTTCGTCCCAACAAGGCCCGCAGCCAACAGATGATGGCCGAAATCGAGTCCCGCCAGGCCAAGCTCCAGCAGTTGAACAAGGCGACGGCGACGATTGGCGACCTGAAGACGGAGATTGCCTCGCTGGAGGCGGCCATTCGGTTCTTCCGCTCGAAGCTGCCCTCCGAGAAGGAAATGGACAAGGTGCTGAGGGAGGTCTGGCGGCTTGCCGAGGCCAATCAGCTCACCACCAAGAGCATCCGCACCCTCCAGCCGTCGGCCGAAAAGCTGCTGACGGACCCGACCGGCCCGTATGCCGAACAGCCCATCTCCATGAAGCTGGAAGGGCCGTTTCGGGGCTTCTATGGGTTCCTGCTGGCGCTGGAGGCCCAGCCGAGGATCATGCGGCTGCGGGAGATGAAGCTTGAAAAGCTCGCCAAGGCCGGGGAAGGCCAGGTCCGCGCGGAATGCGAGGTATCGGTCTTCTTCGAGCGGGCGGGCAAGGGATCGTAGATGACGGGCAACCCTTATGACATGAGCGGCCCGGAAGGCTACGGGCCGGTGGACGGCGCCGAGGGAATGCAAGGCCCGGCGGCAGAGGCGCAAGCGCCGGCGGGTCGGCAAGAGGCGGGCACCTACCGGGCGCAGATGACGCGTGCGAACGTGATGCTGGCGTTGCTGTTCATTGGTGGCGCCGCCGGCGTGTACGCGTTGTCGCTGCGCGAGGGCCCGGCGGAGGCCTCTGCGGAGCAGCAGTTGGCGGAGGCGCAGGTGGACAGCGCCATCGAGCGCTTCAGTCAGAGGCCGTCGGGGAGTTCCCGGCCGACAGCGGGACGCATGACGCGCGAGCTGCTTCGGGACTTCTACTCGGAGATCCGCCAACGCCAGATCCCGCTGAAGGGTTTGAAGAAGGACCCTTTCCTATTCGTTCGCCCGGCCGGCGAGGCGTTGCCGTCGGCCGCCGAAGAGGCGAAGCGTCCGGCCGGCGGGCCTCGGGAAGACGCGCGTCCCGAGGAATCCTTGGAGGAGGCGCAGGCCCGATTCGAGACCCTCCAACTCCGGTCCATCATGATGGGCCGTGGAGGCGGAACGGCCATCATCTCCAACAACCTAGTCACCGTCGGCCAGAAGATCGACTGGTTTACCGTCGAGAGCATCACCCCCAAGTCCGTCGTCCTGGTCTGGCAGGACAGGAGGTTCACGTTGGAGATGCCGTAACAGGAGGAGTCGGTGGCGAGAAGTTTCCATCTTGAGCGGAGGAAGCCGGGGCGAGCCAAGGGGGACCTCCCGGCCAAGCCCCGCCCGGAGGAGCCGGTCGAGTTTGCCGAGCTGTGGCGCCCTGAGGACGGCCACGGAAAGCCCAAGGGCCCGGCCGCTTTGCTCCTGGAGAACGGCAAGATCACGGCCGCCCAGTTCGACGCCGCGCTGAAGCGGCAGAAGGAGAACCCCCACCTGACCGTCCTGGACGCCCTGGTTCAGGGAAACGCCGTCGATTCAACCACGGTCCTCCAGGCCATTGCCGCCTACTTCAACGTTCCCTTCCTGTCCGTCAAGCCGGAGGACGTGGACAAAGAGACGCTTCGGCTGCTGTCGCTGGAGTTCATCAAGCGGAAATGTGTGCTCCCGATTCGCCGGGAGGAGGAAAAGGTGGTGGTGGGGGTTTCGGACCCGGCCGACATCTTCCTCATCGATGAGGTCAAACGGCGCATTCGGCATCCCGTCCGGCTGGTGCTGACGCCGGCCAGTGACATCCGGCGAGCCGTCGAAGAGCTGGGCGCCTCGCCCCTCCAGGCCGTCGAGGAAATCATCCAGGGCATCAACGAGGACGACGTGGAGGTGATGGTGTCCAAGGCCGAAGAGGTCAACGACCTCGAGAAGATCGCCGGGGAGAGCCCCGTCATCCGCTACTGCAACTACCTCATCAC
>CAZNSB010000043.1:0-8352 GCA_964575155.1 uncultured Planctomycetaceae bacterium
CGGCGTATGCGATATCAGCCGCAACCGGACAGGGCCTGCGGGAGCTGGTGGGCGTCCGGCATTGCGACACCCAGGGCCCCTTCGACATCGCCGCCCAGGCCCGCGGGCACGATGAGATCTTCCTCGACATGTACACCGACGGCGACTTCGTCCACGACCTCATGGGCAAGTGCCTCGCCGTCTACGTGAAGCTCAACCGCCTGTCCAAGGAGCTCGCCGGGCACCCGCCGGATCGCGGCTACGCCAACGAGTACTGGATGGAGAACGGCTCGGTGCGGCTGTGCGACGACAGCGGCATCCTGGTTTCCCCGGAGCTGTTCCGTGAGTTCTGCGCCCCCTACGTCGAGCGCGCCTTCGAGCCCTTCGGCAGCGGGTGGGTCCACTACTGCGGCGGCGTCCCCGACGGCAACCGCCCCGAGGGCCTGCACCTGCACGAAATCTACTGCTCCGTCCGGCGCCTCCGGGGCCTCCAGTTCACCACCGGGAAGGACTGGCCCGCCGAGATCGGGAAGGTCGTCGCCCGAAAGGTCGTCTACCTCGGCACGCTCCCGCGCGCGGACGGCGAGCCGCTGGCCGACTACTTCCGCCGCGTGCTCCGGCTGTGTGACGGGCGGAGGGGGATGATCTTCTCGCCCCGGCTCCAAGAGAGCGACAAGCCCGGCGCCATGGACACCTGGCACGGCGTGCAGGACGAGCTGTGGGGGTGAGGCGCTTGATTACCGCAAGGCCGGAGCCGTGTGGGGTGGGACGTCGCCCCGAAGTGGTAGATTCCCGGTGGCGACCGGTGCGCGCCCCTGGCAAGCGGACTGGGCCAACTGGTGCGTCCTGCGATTGGTCAGGTTTTATCCGCTCGCGCTCCCCGACGGGGTCCACGTCGGAGGGCCCGCAGACGTGTGCTCCGTCTGGGCCAAATGCGAACACTGAATCGCGACCGCATGTTCTCGAGATCCTGACCCCGCAGCAAACGTTCTACGATCGCCAACCGACTCACGTAGTTCTTCGAGTCGCGAGCGCAGCACTCACGAAAGAGGAGGAGTTCTCTGAAGTTCCACGTTGCCCGCCGCCAAGTGTCAAGGACATCGTTCGGAGTGCGCTTGTCACCTTTGTTTTGCAGGTACGTCGCCAAGGCGATCAGGCCATGCGTATTCCGCGGAGACGAACTGCGAGCATCCGCCGTGGCTTCGGCGAGATCTATCGCTTTCTTAAACTCCTCAGCGCAGATCAAGAATTCGATCCAGTTGTCCCGATCAGGGCCTGCCTTGCCCGGGGACTGAATCTCCTTCTCCGCCATTTGCATAGCTTCTTGTTTCTTTCTTCTTATGAGGCAAACATGAGCCCTAGCGAGTGCGACCATATCCGAGCACGATTTGAGCGCTTCCTCTGCCTTATCCGGCTCGTCTAGAAAGGCACGGAGATAGGCCAAAGGGATGTACTTCTCCTCACCAGCGTCTTCGGGGACATCGTCCAATTCCTGCGCAGCCGTACCGAAGTACGCCGCGCCCATGCGGATATGGAGCGCGGCGAGCTCCAGAGCTAGCTGCACGTTCTCCGGCATCAACTCGCGTGCCTCCCCAAGTCGTCTGGCGGCAGTATCGAGATCCCCCAAACACGAGGCGACCGACGCCAAAAGGCCAAGGGTTCGAGGTTGCTCGTTGGCCTCCGCATGCTCCAATGCGATCATCAGCGACTTCTGTGCCTGAAGAACTGCAGGACTCCCTGGTTCCGTCGCATCCTGTAGATCGAACCGCGCCTGCCAGAAGTGAGCCAATGAGTTCGTCGGGTCGTCCTCCAGAACCTTCTTGACCGACTGTTGCGCCTGTTCTCGCTGGGAACTAGTCGTCGTCTCTTGGACGAGCATCTCAGACAGAGCCTGCCAGGCAAACCGAAGCCTTGGCCTCCGTCTCAGAAGCCTCATAGCGATTGGCCAGGCACTCGCAGTATCTCTTTCGATCATCCTCTCCCCGAGGGCCCTCGCCTGCGTCTGTGTGTCGCCTGTGTTGCGCTTGCGGATGATCGAGCAAAGCCGTGTGTAGTCGTCGACAATCGGGGGGCGCGGCCACATGCTCCGCATCCGCTTGCGAAGGCAGAAAAGTTCCTCCACACTCACCAATGCTTCGTCAAACCGGATGTACTCGAACTTGCCTCCGAAGATCGCCTGGGCCCTCTCTCTCTGCTTCGATACCCCGCGCGAGGCTGCTGATCCGACTTGCGAGGCTACTGGAAGAACAGCAACATCCTTCTTTCCCCTTGAGTCAAGCTGGGCACGTATTGCCGGAGCCAAATGCTCCAGCCCGTCTAGGTTCTGGTCCGTCAGGCGGAAAAGCACCACGAGGAGGTCCGATAGGATCTGCGTGCCGATTCCCGCGAGGTCGCTGAGGCCAGTCCGACTATCAATCAGAACGTAGTCGTACGGTAGTTCCCCGCCTCTGATGCTGTTCGCGACCGACGAAAAGAAGGGCCCTGGATCCTTTGGGTCCGCGCCGAAGAACCCCAGCCAATCTATCTCCTGGAGTTTCCTGCAGTAGGAATCATCCACCCGTCCGGCAGGAAGCACGTGAACGCCCGTGACCTCCGACTCATAAATGTAGTCGCTGACCGCCGGCATCGCGCCGCTCGTGCCGAACTCATGCGCTAAATCCACAAAACCGTAGCGCTGAGGCCGTTTCGGGGGAAACAACTGGTGAAGTCCCGGCGCCTCCAAATCCAAGTCCCACACCAGGACCCGCTGAGGATGCTCCTCGTCCTCGCCCAACAGGCATGCGACATTCGCCAGGGCCAAGGACCGCCCAACGCCGCCCTTGTACGAATAGAAGGTTACGAACATGTCTTCCTTCTCCACCAAGGCGTAGCTATGCAGCGTTTCTGGTCCCCACGAATCTGGGGAATCCTCCGGGAACGGCCCTCACAGCTTGATGGCTGCCACCCGGAGGCTCCGCGCCGCCCGTCGCACGCGTCCCCCCCTGGACAGGCGTCCCGGACTCGATGTCTTGACCTCTCTCCCGAGCCGACTGGACTAAGTAATCCACAACCCCCCGTTGCCGCCCGCTGAGGTGGTCTGCCACCAACCCCAAGAGAAGCGCAGCGGGGCCCAAGTGCATGCCCGCCGACTCGTCATGCTCCCACGCGTATACAGTCTGCCTAGTGACGGCCACCAGAGCGGCGAACTGTGAAACCGACAACCCCAGTGACTCCCGGATTTCCCGGACCCGCTTCGGCGTCACTAGGCCACCCCGGGCCTGCATGTGCTTCCTTAGCTCCAGTTCCCACCTTTTGAGCTCCTTCGCCTCGAAAGCCTTCCTCCCGCAATTGCCGCACTCGGCCATCTTCGCGTTTTTCACGGCGAAGGGAATCCCCCCTATTTGCGTCTGGTACTGAGCAACGGTCTTGGCCCTCATCTCCCGGGCACCGCAGTATGGACAGATCGCGACCGACATCGTATTATCTCCCATAGGCCGTGATGAGGAAGTAGACCTGACCATCGAGCCACTCAATCACCTTCCCAACGGTCTCGAATGTGGAGCCCGCAACTCCGGGTCCTGCTATGATGTACTTCCAGCCATCCACGGCTTGTTTCATCTCGTCTGTCTGCCTCTGTCGGATCGAACCGTGCGTAATCGACACCTCAATGTCCTCCAGCCAGTACTCCCCCGAAGCCAGATCATCCTTGACGTGGTCCGAAAGGAAATAGTGGCCAGTCAAGACCAGCCGCCGAATGTACTCCAGTGGCTCGCTCGCTTCCTTCGCTGTTCTCCTCGGCAACGCCGTTTGCTCCCGCCTTCCTCGTGTGCTGCTTGACAAGCATTTGCCGGAGTCCCGTCAAATTTCCTTACACATGATACGTGCTGTGGTCTCATTCGGCAACATTATTCGCGGACTTTTGTTAGTTTTTTTTACATTACAGCTCACGTTGGCGGCATCGCTTCATAACGCCTTTGCGGAGAGACGATTATGTTTATCCTCCGTGCCTCGAATCCATTCAGGCGTCGGGCTTGGCAGCCGCGACCGGCGAATCCAGAGGCCACGTAATCCGGGAATCAGGAGACAGCAGGAATCGGGGCCGAAGTGCACGTCGGTGAAATACCCTGCAGATTGGGTCTGAGCCTCAGCGGGGCTGGGGTCGGATGTGGATCGTCACGTCCGCCGGGGTGACGGGGCGGATGCAGTAGGCGCCGTGGGCCGGCAGGGCACCGGCCGTCGGGATCTCGGGCAGGTCGTGTTCGGCCACACCCGGGCCGACGCGGACCATGTGCCCCCGGCCGCGGACCATCAGCTCGCCGGCATTGAGGAAGTGCTTTCGGGTCTCGCCGTGGAACTCCAGCTCGCCGGTCGCCTCGACCTCCTCGGCGTCGCGGATGACAAACGCCGCCTCCACCGGGACGCGCGGGCAGCCGGCGGTGTGCAGCCGCAGCCGCAGGCCCCCGCCCGCCGGTTCCACGTCCAGGTGCATCGTCAGCTCGGCTCCCACGAAGACGCGCCTGGAGAAGCTTTCCCGGCTGCGCCAGTCGCCGGCCGGCAGGGCGTCAGGCCCGGGCCCGTAGTACTCGCAGGCGTGGTGCGAGCGGAGGCGGTAGCGTCCGTCGCGGCCCTCGATGCCCTCGGCGCGGAACTGCCCGCGGGGTGCGAAGGCGGCGGCGATGCGGAGGGTGATCTCCGGCCCGGCGCCGAAGCGGACGGCCAGCACGTCGTCCCACCCGGCCATCAGCGTCAGGCTCCGGCCGCCCCGGCGGCGGCGAAGCACGCCGGCGGCGTCGAAGCGGGCCTCGTAGTCCTCCGGCAGCGGCTCGGGCGCCAGCGGGGGCTTCTCGCCGGCCTCGCGGAAGTACCGCAGCCACCGGGCCAGGCCCGCCACCGTCCCGCGGCCCTCGTCGATTCGCCGCAGGCACAGCTCGGCCGCCGAGCCGAACCGCCCGTCGCCGCCCATCATCGCTCGGTACCAGTACAGCAGGAGATAGCGATCCACCCCGACGGTCGTCCCGCGGTCCTGGCGGCGGGAGTAGCTGGTCACCAGCGTCCCGTCGGCGTGGAGGAGATACAGCATGTGCTCCAGGTTGCGGTCGGCCAAGGCGAAGTAGTCCTTCCGCCCCAGCGTCCGCCCCAGGAGGATCAGCGCCCGGTCGCAGACGTAGTTGTAGCAGCCGGTGCTGCGCTCGGTGAACTCGCCGTCCTCGTCGATGTCGATGCCCTCGTCGAGGTAGGCCTGTGCCTCTGCCCGCCAGGTCTCGTGGGGCCAGAGGCGGTCGGCCAGGGCCAGGGCCGAGGCGGCCTTCCAGCGGTGGTTGGGGGTGTGGACGCCGCCGCGGGCGATGCCCTCGCACGCCGGGACGATGATCGACTCCAGCCGGGCCAGGAACTCCTCCCGCCGCGCCGACGGCTCCGCGCAGTCGCGCAGCACCTCATACAGCACCACCAGGTCCTCGACCATGAAGGCCGCGTCCGGCGCCGAGTGAAAGTTGCTGGCGCCCAGGTCGATCAGCCCGTCCTCGTGCTGGAAGTGTCTGAAGGCCCCGGCCGCCTCTTCCATTCGGTGCCACAGCGCCGCCTCCCCCCGCCTGGGGCTCACCGGATCGAAATACGCCATCGCCAGCGTCATCATCGGGCGGTACACGGCGTGGGCGGCCCCGGGAACCCACCGCCGCGCGGGGTCGGGAACCCTCACCGCGTCGGCCTCCTCGGCCAACTCCCTCACCGCCCGCCGCAGCAGCACCTCGTAATCCCTCAGCACCGATTCACCCATGGCCCACCTGGCTTCTTCTTCGGCCCGGTCCGCCCGGGCGTGAAACAAGCGATGCATTATCTCCGTCGGGGCGACGCTGGGAAGTCCCTGCTTTCGCTTCGGGCGGCCAGATGCTATTTTCGCGGGGGTCCGGCGGCCCGGCCGGGAAATGCTCTGGAGACTGTCCGATGCCCCGTCCGATACAGATAAGGATGCGCCGGAAGGCGGGTTGCGAGGACATCCCGCTGCCGAGGTATATGTCCGCGCACGCGTCCGGGATGGACGTTTGCGCCGCGTGCGAGAGCGACGTGACGATCGCCCCGGGCGAGGTCAAGGCGGTCCCGTGCGGGTTCCACGTCGCGGTGCCGGTCGGGCACGAGGCCCAGATCCGCCCGCGCAGCGGGCTGGCGCTGAGGCACGGGCTGACGGTGGCCAACGCCCCCGGCACGATCGACGCCGACTACCGCGGCGAGGTGTGCGTGATCCTGGCCAACGTGGGGCGGGAGGCGTTCACGGTCCGCCGCGGCATGCGGGTCGCGCAGATGGTGATCTGCCCGGTGACGACCGCGGACATCGAGGAAGTCGACGCCCTCGACGACACCGGGCGCGGCGAGGGCGGATTCGGGCACACGGGCCGGTAAGCAGTACCCGAAGGTGCGCTGACGGATGGGAAAGGAAGCCAAGGACAAGTCGAGGAAGCGCGAGCCGGCCAGGGCGGAACCGCCGGACCCTCCGCCGGCGCGGCGGCGCTTCGTGCGCTACCTGCTGGTGCTGCTGCTGGCGGGGGCGACGGCACTGGCCTGGCTGAGCGTGATGAGCTTCTCGCCGCTGGACCCCCCGGCCCCGGCCGTGTACCCGCCACAGCCCGTCAAGAACGTCGGCGGACCCGCCGGGGCGCATCTCGCCTACACACTGCTGTACTGGCTCGGCGACGGGGCGTACATGCTCCTGCTGCTGGCGACCCTCGCCGCCGGCATCATGCTGCTGGGCGGGCGGATCAACGACCGGCCCTGGCGGCTGGTGGGGCTGCTGCTGCTGGTGACGGTGACCTCGGCCGGCTCGCACATCGTCCAGCCGGTCAGCGAGGACGGCCTGCTGGAGGGCAACGGCGGCGTCCTGGGCATCACCGTGGGGGGGCTCCTGCTGGGACGGTTCTCGACGGTGGGCTCCTGGCTGATCCTGCTGACGACCCTGGCGGTGGGGATGATGCTGGCGGCGGATAACCTGGTGGTTCGGCTGCCGTCGCTCGGGCGGAAGCTGTGGCGGCGCCGCGACGCCCTGGCCGCAGCCACGTGGCGGACGGGAGGCCGCCGGGCGGACCTGCGGAACATGCCGTCGGCGCCGCGGGCGGTGGCGGCGGCCCCGGTGAGGGCGCGCCCGGCGGCGGAGAAGGACCCCGCCGCCGCTGGCCCCACCCCGGCGGCGCGCCCGCCGGCGCCCAGAGAGGTCAAGCCCCCCGCCGGCGGGTCCAAGCCGACCACGGGCGGGCAGTACCAGGTTCCCCCGGCCGACCTGCTGGCCGATCCGACCGACGAGTACCTCGAGACCCAGGAGGCCGCCGTCCTGGAGAAGCGGGCCATCCTCCGCCAGACCCTCGAAGACTTCGGTGTGGACGCCGAGGTGGTCGGGCACATGACCGGGCCGGTCATCTCCATGTTCGAGCTTTCGCTGGCCCCCGGGGTGAAGGTCAGCCAGATCTCGACCCTGGCGGCGGACATGGCCCGTGCGCTGGCGGTGCCGGGGGTGCGGGTGGTCAGCCCGCTGCCCGGGCGGGACACGGTGGGCATCGAGGTGCCGAACCTGGACAAGGAGATCGTCCGGCTGAAGGAGCTGATGTCTCTTGCCCCGGACGCGGCGGATCGGATGCAGGTCCCGCTGTACCTGGGCAAGGACGCCGCGGGCCGGCCGATCGTCGCCGACCTGTCGGTCATGCCGCACCTCCTGCTGGCCGGAACGACCGGGAGCGGGAAGAGCGTGTGCATCAACTCGATCATCTCGGCCATTTTGATGACGCGCCGGCCGGAGGACGTCCGGCTGATCCTGATCGACCCGAAGATGGTGGAGATGGCGGCGTTCGAGAGGATCCCGCACCTGCTCTGCCCCATCGTCAACGACATGCGCCGGGCCGAGGACATCCTCGAATGGGCCGCCACCAAGATGGACGAACGCTACGAGCTGCTCAAAGAGGCCTCCGTCCGCAACGTCGTCGGGTACAACCGGCGGGACGCGGAAGAGCTGTACCGGCGCTTCGGGGCCGAGACCGACGAGGAAAAGGCCCAGATCGTCACCCACATGCCGTACTACATCATCATCATCGACGAGCTGGCCGACCTGATCATGACCAGCTCCAAGGAGGTGGAGAACCACATCATCCGCATCGCCCAGAAGGCGCGGGCGGTGGGCATCCACCTGCTGGTGGCGACCCAGCGGCCGAGCGTCAACGTCGTCACCGGGCTGATCAAGTCGAACATGCCCTGCCGCATCTCCTTCCGCGTCGCTTCCCGCCAGGAAAGCCGCATCGTCCTCGACCAGAACGGCGCCGACGTGCTGCTGGGGCAGGGCGATATGCTTTTCCTCGAACCGGGCACCAGCAACCTCAAGCGGGCCCAGGGCGCGTTCGTCGCCGAGAAGGAAATCCG
>CAZNSB010000043.1:8362-13843 GCA_964575155.1 uncultured Planctomycetaceae bacterium
CTCCAGCGCCGCCTCGCCGTCGGCTACAGCCGGGCCAGCCGGATCGTCGATCAAATGGCCGAGGCCGGCATCCTCGGCGACTACAAGGGATCCCAGGCCCGCGAGTGCATGATGACCCTGGAGGACTGGCAGGTGCTCAAGGAAAGCATCGCCGCCGATCAGTCCGACGAAACCGCCCTCGACCTGCCCGCCGCCGGCAGGTAAACCGGCGGCACGCCCGCAGGTTCAGATACACGATCCCAACACTCAGGCGCTGACAGGGCAACAGCCCCCCCCCCGCCGTGCGCTTGCTGAGACCGCCTGCGCGGTCTACCTGATCGGCCCGGCCCGGTGGAGCGGCCAGTAGATCCTGTAGGCTTTGCCGATGACGTTGCCCGCGGGCACGCAGCCATAGAAGCGGCTGTCCAGGGACCAGGCGCTGTTGTCGCCGAGGACGAAGACGCAACCGGTCGGGACGCGGAAGGGCCCGTCGATGACCCACATGTGCCGACGGCTTTCGTCGTATCGCAGCTTGTCAAAAGGGGCTTGCCGAAACGCTTCGCCGTTGACGCAGAGCGCACCATTCCTGATCTCCACGCGCTCTCCCGCCACGGCGGCGACACGCATAACGTGCTTGGAGCGGCGCTTCCCCGGGGGCCGGAAGGCGATCACCTCCCCCCGCCGGCAGGTGCCGCTCAACTTGTTGACCAGGAACCTGTCGCCGGGTTGGATGGTGGGCGCCATGCCCCGGCCGGGCGTCACGAAGGCTTCCACCGCGTATTCCTTTACCAGCAGCGGCAAGCACAGCAGGCCCACGGTGACAGGGCCGAGCAACGCACACATCGCGCCAATCCACCGCCTGGAGGGTTCGCGGCGGACGGGGGCGGTGCGATACGCGTCCCAGCACACCGCCGCCGTCGGCAGCGGCGAAAGGAAGAACAGGATCGCGTACCTGCCTTCGAACCACAGGTAGGCCCCCACGGCGAGCAGCAGAAGGACCCCCAGCGCCACCCGCTTCAGATACAGGTGCCCGACGCCGATGACGATTCGCGAGAGGAACACGGCCAGCCAGGGGTCCTTCGCCTGCTTGCGGGCGGTCTCGAAGGCCGTGGGGTTCGCCTTGGCGGCACAGCGGTGGGCGTCGAACAGGATGAGGATTTCCAGGCCCGTCGCGGCGAGGATCGCGCAAACCCCCAGGCTCATGCTGCCGGTGGCGCTGAAGAATTGCCAGAGCGCGCACCCGGAGGCAGCCACCGAGGCCGCCAGGATCGCCAGCCCCCGCCGGGGCCGCCGCGCGTACATCTGCCCCAGTCCCGGCAGCAGCATGGACAGGTTCACCGCCAGCCAAGGCTCCCTGGGCTGCGCCGCCAGAGTCTCTTCGGTCGTCTCCACGTGGGCGCTCCCGCTGTTGGCTTTCCATCGTATTGCCGTGGCGCCGGCCGGGCAACGCTTGTTCGCGCCCTCCCCCTCGGGTAGAGTTCTCCTGGGCGACTGCGGACCCGCGCGTGTCGGATGCGCCAATGCAAAGTGAGATTGCTCCTTCCAGGTCAAAAGGGATCGCCATGAAAACAAGAAGCCTGCTGTTGCCGGCCGCTTCGGCCCTGCTTGCGGGGCTGTCGGCCGGGTGCGACGCCGGCGGGCAGATCGACTTTCAGCGGATCATCGCCACGGCCAAGCGGCAGGTGTATCCGGCGCTGGTGTTTGTCAAGCCCATCCAGGAGGAGTACCGCTCCGGGGAGCGCCAGCGGCAGGAGGTCTGGGGGTCTGGGGTGATCATCTCCCCCGACGGGTACGTGGTGACCAACAACCACGTCGCCGAGAAGGCCATCCAGATCCACTGCGTGCTCGGCGACAAGGCGCTGGTGGAGGCCGACGTGATCGGGCTGGACCCGGAGACCGACCTGGCCCTGCTGAAGCTGAAGGGCCGGGCGGGGGGCCCGCCGCTGCCGACGCCGCTGGCGCATGCCAGGTTCGGCGACAGCAACCGGGTGGAGGCCGGCCAGTTCGTCATGGCGCTGGGCTCGCCGTTCGGGTTCACCCGCAGCATCTCGCTGGGGATCATCTCCAACACCACGCGGTACATCGGCTTCACCAGCCGGTACCAGTACAACCTGTGGGTCCAGACGGACGCGGCGATCAACCCGGGCAACTCCGGGGGCCCGCTGGTGAACACCGCCGGGGAGGTCATCGGCATCAACACCCTGGGCGTGGGCGGGGCGGGCATCGGCTTCGCCGTGCCGGCCAACGTGGTCAAGGACGTGGTGGCGAAGATCAAGACGGCCGCCGCCGCCCGGAAGGAAACCGACGCCGACCCGGTGAAGGTCCAGCGGGCGTGGACGGGGGTGCTGCTCCAGGCCCTGATCGACCTGAAGACCACCACCCTCACCGAAAGCCCCGACGGGGTGCTCATCCAGAGCGTGGACAAGGGTTCGCCGGCCGAGGAGGCCGGCATCCGCAACGGCGACATCCTGCTCTCGGTGAACGGGCGGGAAATCCTCGGGCGGTACGTGGAGGACCTTCCGGCCGTTCGCGTGGGCCTGTCGGAGCTGCCGGTGGACACGCCGGCGACCTTCAAGGTCCGGCGTGCCGGGAAGGAGACGGCCTTCCAGGTCACCCCCGTGCTGAAGGGCAAGTTCGAGGGGGAGGACTTCGACTGCCGGCGGTGGAACATGACGGTCAAGGAGATCACGAAGTTCTCGAATCCCCGGCTGTTTTTCATGCATTCGGAAGGCGGGCTGTTCGTCCAGGGGGTGCGTTACCCGGGCAACGCCAACGACGCGGGGCTGCGGACCAACGACATCCTCCTGAAGATCGGCAAGCACAAGATCAAGACGATCGAGGACGTGGCCAAGGCCTACAAGGCCCTCGTGGAGGACGCCAAGCTGGTGGAGAAGAAGGTGCTGGTGGTCGTGAAGCGCGGCGGGTTCCCTCAGTGGATCACGCTGGACTGGACCAAGGACTACGAAGAGGAATAAGCGATGGCGCGAACATGGGCACTCATCCTGGCGGCGGCGCTGCCGATGGCGGCGGCCCCGGCGGCACCGACTGCAACGGCCCCCGGCGAGAAAAAGGCCGACGCCAAGGACCCCGACCGGGACAAGCCGGAGGCCAAGAAGCCCCCCGAGAAGACCGAAGAAGCCGACAAGGGCGTGCCCAAGGCGCTGGTCGCCGCCGCCGGGGAGAGCTTCGTCAAGGTGCATTACCACTTCAAAAAGGACGTCACCGAGGAGGCCAGCCGGCAAAGCTGGGCCGCCTGGCGCGCCCGCGCCTACGAGCGGCACGTGGACGACAAGATCACGCTCGACGCCGTCGGCGTCGTCATCGCCCCCCGGCAGGTCCTGGTCTGCGACAACGGGCTGGAGGAGCGGTTCATCGACCGGATCGAGGTGGTCGCCGCCTCGGGCAAGCGCTACGCCGGGCGGCGCGACCGGCTGCTGGAGCGGGCGCCCGTTGAGACGCTCAAGGTCGAAGGCAAGCTCACGCCGCTGAAGTTCGCCGACCCCGGGCCCGTCACGCTGGAGACCTCGCTGTGGGCGGCCGGTCTCGTCCGCGAAGGCAAGCGCTGGCACCTGACCTACTCGGGGCTCTCGCCCTCGATGCGGTTCGACCCGAAGGCCCGGGACAACGTTCTCTTTGCCGCGCCCGGGGAGGGCCTCGGCGCCGATCGGTACGGCGTCACGGACACGTCCGCCCGGAACGCCCTTCAGATCGTCGCCGACAGCAAGGGCCGCCCGGTCGGGGTCTGCTCCGACGCCTACATCGACGCCCGCCAGGAGCTCTGCCTGTGGAAGGGCAAGGACCTGATCGCCGCCAAGGGCATCCCCCGCGGGAAGATCCTCGCCGACAAGAACCGGTTGAGGGCGAAGCTGCTCAAGAGCGTCCACGAGGTGAAGATCAAGTTCCGCCAGGGCTCCCGCGAGCGCGACGACTTCGGAACCGGCGTCGAAGGGCGGGAGATCAGCGCCTATTGCATGGCCATCTCCAAACGCCGCGCCCTCGTCCCCCAGTTCTTCAGCCGAAAAATCGTCGCCAAGATCGACCGCATCGACATCAAGTACGCCCTGAACCGGCGGGCACGCTGCCGGTTCGTCGGGGTCTATAAGGACTTCGGCGCGACCCTGATCGAGCTGACCCAGAGCGACTTCCCCGGGTTTGTCCGGCTCGCCCCGGCCGACCCGCCGAGGATGCAGCCCCTCTGGGCCGTCAGCGCCCGCGAAAAGGCCGGCAAGACCGACGTGGACGTGACCGTGAATCGGCTGCTGGAAAAGCAGCGGGGGTACCGCAACCATTTTCACTGGATCCCGGCCCGGAGCGTCCCCAGGGGAACGTTTCTGCTCACGCGCGGCGGGGAGCTGGCGGGCATCCAGCTCCGCCAGCGCGTCGAGGACGAGGAGCAGCACCAACTGGCCAAGCAGGACCGCTACGGCCGGCGGTCGAGCGGCTCGCGGCGCCGGCTGTTCACGATCGGGGAGCTTCGCGGCCCGCTGACGAAGCCGGGACCGGCCCTGGACGACAAGATCAAAGTCCTGCCGAAGGCCCTGGCCAAGCGCCGGCACTGGTTCGGCGTGGAATACGTGGGGATGAACAAGGACCTCGCCGAGCAGATGAAGGTGCAAAAGCCCACCAAGGACGGGACCATCGGCTTTCTCGTCAGCGCGGTGTACGCCGGCTCGCCCGCCGACCAGATGGGCGTGGCCATCGGGGACATCCTGCTGAGCCTCCGAGTCCACGGCCAGCCGTATCCCGTCGAGCTCAAGAGCCGCCTGGCCGGGCGGGAGCGAAGCACGAGCTATTACGATTCCGGCGACGACCGCGGCCCGCCGCCGCGGACCTGGAAGAACCGGGGCAACTGGCTGACCAGGGTGCTCGATGCGATCGGGGAGGGAAAGACCGTGCAGGTGACCTACTACGACGCCGACTCGCCGGCCCCCCAGCCGGGAGCCAAAGCCCCCGCGAAGCAGGTCACCAAGAAGTTCGCCATTCGCCGGGCGCCCCCGGACTTCGACTCCGCCGCCAAGTGGAAGAACCGCAAGATCGGGCTGACCGTGAAGGACCTGACGTACGAGATCCGGCTGGCGCTGACGCTCGCCGCGGGCGCCCCCGGGGTGGTGGTCTCGCGGATCGAGCCCGGCTCGCCCGCCAACGTCGCCCGCATCTGGGTCAACGAGATCATCACCCGCGCCGACGACAAGCCCGTCCCCTCCGCCCGCCGGCTCCGCGAGATGATCGCCGCGGCCAGGAAGGCCGGGAAGGACAAGGTCCGCCTCACCATCCTCCGCCTGGGCAAGACCCGCTTCGCCGACCTGACCATCAAGGCCTACGACCCCGCCGACGACGAGGGGCTGGAGGAGGACTGACCCCGGCCACCACCGCGGAGGGCGGAGGAAAGAAGCAATTCACCGCCGAGAGCGCTGAGAGCGCGGAGATAGAGAGGGTTAACAGCAAAGAAGAAGCAATTCACCGCCGAGAGCGCTGAGAGCGCGGAGATAGAGAGGGTTAACA
>CAZNSB010000043.1:13943-18199 GCA_964575155.1 uncultured Planctomycetaceae bacterium
GCAAAGAAGAAGCAATTCACCGCCGAGAGCGCTGAGAGCGCGGAGATAGAGAGGGCTGGAAGCGAGGAAAAAGGAGTTCTCCCCGATGAGCTGCTTCTTCTCTGTGGTTTCTTCTTCTTTTTCTTCGGGCCATCTGTTCTCTGCGTTCTCTGCGCCCTCCGCGGTGAATTGCTTTTCTCTACGCTCTCGGCGGTGAAAAGCTTCTTCTGCGTCCCCCGCGGTGACCTGGCCTACTGGCGGCGGCGCAGGCGGTCGCCCAGCAGCGCGTCGCGGCGTCTCTTGGCGGCGGCGAGGAGGCGCTCGAGCCCGGGGGCGTCGCCGGCGTCGATCAGGTCCCGCACCCTCATCAGCGCCTCGTCGGCGTCGTCGATGGCGGAGAGGATGGCCTTGCGGTTGGTCATGACGATCTCGCGCCACATGGCCGGGTCGCCCGAGGCGATGCGGGTGGTGTCCAGCCAGCCGGGACCCGCCAGCGCCAGGTCGCGGCGCTTCTGGCCGGTGGCCATCAGCGCCGCCAGGAGGTGGGGCAGGTGGGAGATGCGCGCGACGGAGCGGTCGTGCTCGGCGGGGCTCATGCGGACGGTGACGCCGCCCAGCATCCTCCAGAATCGCTCCGCGCGCCGGGTGAGGGACGCGGGCGTGTGCCCCGTGGGCGTGACGATGCAGGTGGCGTTGACGAACAGGTCGGCCCGGGCGCACTCCGGGCCCCGCTGCTCGCCCCCGGCCATGGGATGGCTGCCGACGAAGGGCCCGCCCCGGCCGAGGACGCTCTCGGCCACCTGCACCACCACCCGCTTGGTCGAGCCGACGTCGGTGACCAGCGCCCGTCTCCGCAAGGCCGCACCCATCGGCTGAAGGTGGTCCTCGTACGCGGCCATGGGCGTGGCCAGGACGACGACGTCCGCCCCGGCGGCGCCCTCGGCGGCGTCCAGCGTGGCGTGGTCGATGGCGCCGGCGTCCAGGGCCTTCTGGAGGGACGACTGCCGCCGGCCCACGCCGACGACGCGGACGCGCTCGTCGGCGGCCTTGGCCGCCAGCCCAATCGACCCGCCCAGCAGCCCCACGCCGACCACCGTCACCTGTTGCACGCGCTCGTGCTCCATCACCGTCGAGAGGGTAACACTTCGGCTCCCGCGGTCAAGAGCCGACTGGCCGGGGCTTCTCCGGGGGTGCACCAGCGCATTGTGGCACGGGCGTCTCGCCCGTGCGGTGATGCACGGCGGTTGGAGGTCCTTCGCACGGCCGAGACCTGCCCGCTGGCAGGCGGGCGGCCATGCCACGAAAGAATGGTGCACCCTTCTCCGGCGACCGTCCCGCCCAGGCGGAAAAACTGCTTGCAGGCGGCAGGTCCTTGCCGGACAATACCCAGGAGACGAGTGAGTTGACAGGGACGCCGACCGCGTCCTTGTTTGGTATAGGCGCAGGGGCCCCCGCGGCGGGGCTTCGTGCAGCGGAGTCGGCCATGCCCAGTCCTCGCAACGGCGAAGACGAGTACCTGCTGGAGTTCGAGAAGCCCCTGGCCAAGCTCAATCAATCCATCGCGCAACTGGAGAGCGAGCAGGCGGCGACCGGGCGGAACCACAGCGGAGAGATCCGAGAGCTCCGCGCGCAGTACCTGACCCTGTTGAAGAAGACCTACAGCGAACTGACGCCCTGGGAGACGGTGCAGGTGGCGCGGCATCCGCGCCGCCCGCTGGCCGTCGATTACATCGGACGGATCGTGAAGGACTTCGTGGAGCTGCACGGGGACCGGACCTTCGCCGACGACCGGGCGATCCGCTGCGGGCTGGGGCGGGTCTCCACGGAGCGGGTGGTCCTGCTGGCGCACCAGAAGGGGCGCGAGACCCGGGAGAAGATCGAGTGCAACTTCGGCTGCGCCCACCCCGAGGGCTACCGCAAGGCCCTTCGGGTGATGCAACTGGCGGAGAAGTTCAAGCTCCCGGTGGTCAGCCTGATCGACACGCCGGGGGCGTATCCGGGCGTGGGCAGCGAGGAGCGCGGCGTGGCCGAGGCCATCGCCGTGAACCTGCGGCGGATGAGCGCGCTGAAGGTCCCCATTGTCTGCATCGTCATCGGGGAGGGGGGCAGCGGGGGCGCGCTGGGGATCGGCGTCGGCGACCGGATGGCCATGCTGGAGTACGCCTACTACAGCGTCATCAGCCCGGAGGGTTGCGCGGCGATTCTGTGGAAGACCGGCGAGAAGGCGGAGGAGGCGGCGGAGGCCATGAAGCTCACCGCCGGCAGCCTCAAGGCCCTGGACGTGATCGACGAGGTGATCCCGGAGCCCCTGGGCGGCGCCCACCGCAATCACGCCGAGGCCGCCGCCAACCTGGAACGCTACGTGGTGCGGACGCTGCGCCAGCTCCAGCAGACCCCCATGGACGAGCTGCTCGACCGGCGCTACCGGCGCTGGCGGCGGATGGGCAGGTTCATGCACCTGAAGCCCAGCGGCGTCGAATCGGCTTCCCAGTGAAGGCCGCCGGCCGGGTCCCCCGCATGAGTTATTTTCGAGCTTGCTGTCAATCCCACCCTCGCGGACCGCCGGCTTACCTTACCCCGGCTCGGCTCCCAGCTCAGGGCCCCCGCTTCGCAGCCGAACGTACACCGAAAGCAGGTACAGCAGCATCACCAGCCCGTAGCAGTACTCCTTGAACTCGCCGGCCGGGTGCACGAACGCCATGTACGCGTAGTGGTCCGGGGGCACCTGGTAGGTCGGAATCAGCAGCTCGCGGTAGATCTTGTTGGGCAGCTTGCACGAGGCCGCCAGCAGCGCCGCCGGGATCAACGTGCAGGTCGGGATCGCCCAGTACCAGAAGCCCCTGTCGGCCCCGGGCCGCCGGAGCCGCTTCCGCAGCGCCACGGGCAGGATCACCCCGCCGACGACGCAGGCGACCATCATGAGTTGCCGGGGAAGGTTGTTGAAGAAGTTGCTTCGAAAGTGCAGCCCGAACTGCTTTCCGTCGGGGTTGTCCTGGGCGAGTTCTTCGAGCGAGGTAAGTCCCCAGTGCTGGCCCCAACTGATCTCCTCGCCGGCGAAGTACAGCGCCGCCAGCCCTCCGGCCAGCATGAGCACGCCCACGTACCGGGGCAGTTGGCGCCGGCGAAGGAAGATCAGGACGGAAATGGCAATCGCCGGCAGCAGCACGAGGACCGTGGCCTGCTCGATGAGGCTGTTCTCCTGCGTCATCACGCGGTGCCACCGCGCATACCCCAGCAGCGGCGTCAGCCAGCACACCGCCACGCTCGCCACCGGCAGCCCCAGCCAGAGAAGCGGGTGCAGGTCGTTCCTTCTTCCGATCGCAGGCTCTGCCATTTCCAGCGTCCCGATCCGCGGCAACCCGTCTGGTCGAGAATCCTACGAATAATCCCCGCAATATCCAGCCCGGGTTTTCCCGCATCCTGACGAGAGGCCCGCCGGCGGTCCCTAGGCGAGCAGAGTTTCGAGGAAATCGCTCGGGACGACGGCTTTCGCGGTGATGGGAACTTCCACCTGCTGATCGTGGATGAAGACGGAACAGCGAAGGCGTGTAGCAAGGAAAGGTTCGCGCTTGGCAAGGTCCTCAAGCTGGCGGATCGACTGGCGCTGGCTCTGGCCATCCCTGGGCGGGGAGAGCTGTCGCGGCGGCTGGAGAAAGAGAGCCTACCCACGAGCGCGAGGGATCATGCACTCCACGCGGAGGTTTGAGCCTGCTGTGGCGCAGCAGCGCTAATGGCTACTTCCCCCGCCTCCGGGGGCGGACGGCCAAACTGCCCAGAAGTATGAGAAACAGCGAGATAGGCTCCGGAATCTGATTCAAATACAGCCCTGGGCTATCCGAAGAACAGATGAGAGCGTCGAGGTCCCCGTCTCCGTCCACATCGAGAAGAAGGTCCGCTGCTCGGCTGATTTGGTCAACCAGTGTAAAATGCCCATCCCCCGCATTCGCGAAAAACTCATTCCCGCGGAATAGATCTGCCGAACCGTCCAAGTCCAAATCTCCGCATAAGACCGCTCCGCTGTAGCAGAGGTCCAACTTCTCAAATGTTGCCGCCCCCGTCAGCGAGAATATTTCTCCTGAACACAAGAACTCTTCCACTCCGTCGCCATTGATATCAAGAACAGCCTCGAGTCGGTCCGGCAGGATCTCGACCGGTGATGTGAAATTGCCGCTTCCATCATTATAGAGAACCTCGGTCGTGTTGTTCTGAGAAAGCAGAATATCTAAGGCATCGCGCACAAATAAAGTAAAGTATTTTGCCTTGGCATGCCGTTGTAC
>CAZNSB010000044.1:0-14953 GCA_964575155.1 uncultured Planctomycetaceae bacterium
GTGCTGGACCTGGCGGCCATCGCCAACGCCTTCGGCTGGAAGGTCACCGGCGGCGGGGAGGGCGGGGGCGCCCCCGTGCCCGAGCCGGCCACGCTCGCCGTGCTGGCACTCGGCGCTTTGGCCGTGATCCGCCGCAGACGGCGGTAGGAGCGCGAACCGCCGGCCGGGCCTGGTTGTGCCTCCTCCGGGTCCGGCCGGAAAGGGCTTCAAGCCAGCGCGGCGGCTTTCCCAGGCCGCCGCGCTTGCTTTATGCGCGGGCTCCGAGGCCGCCTTTCGGGGTTTCCTGTTGTTGTTGCGGATGATCCCCCCGGCCGTCATCCTGCGCAAGATCAGCCAGTCCAACCGCAGCGAGAAAGGCGCCGCCGTGCAGGCCGTGCTGATGAGCGTCTACCGAACGCTCAAGCCGCGCGGCGACGAACCGCTGGCCACCATCGCCTCTGCCTTGCGGGCCTACCTGACCCGTGGTGAACTGCCGCCCCTGCCGATAGAATCCGTTGGAGACGGGTGAAGTATTACGAACCATGAAACAGGTCATCATCTCCATTCTGGCCGTCGCGGCCCTGTTCGTTTTTCTCGGGCGCCTCGGGCGGGAGCCTGCCGACGGGCGCGTGCTCGTCACCGGCCGGAACGTCAACGGCGGACCGGGCACCTACGCCTGGTGTGGCGACCTCGGCGCCGAGGCGGGCCGGCGCCAGATCGCCGGCCCGCGCCGCAAGTACCCCGCCGGGCTCACCCCGGACGCCCTCGTCATCGAAAACAGGCCCGAGCAGGAGTGCCGTTACTCGTTGCTGCCGCCGGCCGGCAACGCGGGCGATTTGCCATGAAACCTGATAGCTTTGCCGACTTGTCCGCGGCGGCGATTCCCGCCGCGGAGAACGACCTCAGCCGGCGGTACCTGAAGCTGATGCTGCGCTGGGTGCCGGTGGCGATGGAGTACTACAACGACTGGCCCGTCCGCCCGGGCTGCGGGCACTTCTTCGGCGGGGTGCTCTGGTACGGGCAGGAGACCTCCATGCCCGTTTTCACCCTGGCGCTGGCGTCGTCGTCGCAGGAGTACGATGCGGCCGAGGCCGGCATGCCGGCCGACGAGCTGCGTCAGGTGGCCCTGCGAGGGCTGCGATACCTGTGCTTCACGCACGACACGGGTCCGGCCGACTGCGTCCGCCCGACCGAGAGCTGGGGCCGCACGGAGCCGGCCGGCACCAAGTGGGGCGAGCGCGGGCGGGGGTTCTTCCCGGAGAGCCAGTGCGGCCGCACCATCGCCTCGCTGGCGGTCACGGCCGCCCTGATCGCCGACCTGCTGGGCGACGAGGAGCGGGGCATGCTGGGTGCGATCGCGGCGGACTACCTCGACCGCTTCGGGACGATGGCGCCGAAGTCGGGCGTGTACTTCGACACGCAGATGGAGGAGAACGCGTGGACGGCCCTGGGGCTGTCGGCGTCGCTGATGCTGCCGGTCGGCCACGACCGCCTCGACGAGTACTGGCGCAACGCCGCCCTGTGGATGTTCCGCACGGCGACCATGCCGCGCGACGCCCACGACAGTGCCGACTTCGCCGGCGGCCAGAGCGTCCGCGAGCTGTGCGGGCGCTGCTTCACCATGCTGCCCGACGGCACGGCCGAGAACCACGGGTTCGTGCACCCCAGCTACCTGTCCAGCGGCATCGGCCTGGCCGCCCGCACGGTGAGCCTGCTGAGATTTTTCGGCCGGGAGGCGCCGCCTCACCTGTTCCGCCGCCGCCGCGACATCTACAACACGATGAAGCCGTGGTTCGACGCCACCGGGGCCTCGCACTGCCCCCAGGGCATGAACTGGCCCTACTTCGCCTACCCGGGCGCGTGCTTCCTGCACGCCGCGGCCAACGTGTACCTCGGCGACGCCGACGCCGCCGGGCTGGAGGGGCAGGCGCTGGCGACGCTGGAGCGGTCGTCGGCCGCCCACGCCGGCAGGATGGTGCCGGCGAGGACGGTCCGGCACTGCCACGGCCAGCAGGACCCCGCCGTGATGCGGGAGCGCATGATCGTGGGTGCGGCCGAGGCGTATCTCGCCCACCGGCTCGCCGGCCGGGGCGAGGCGCCGCCGGCGGAGGAGGACTTCGAGCGGCGCGTCCGCGGCGTGTACGTCTACCCCCACGGAGGCGCGCTGGTGCACCGCCACGCCCGCGGCGTCAACAGCCTCGCCTGGCGGAACCGGACTATGGCCAACCCGGCCACCCGCGAGGGAGCGAGGCTCATCGGCCCGGCCGAGGGGCTGCTCCTGGCCTCGGTGGCCGTCGCCGGAAAGGGCGCCAATACGCGCCCCGTGGCGCTGACGGTCCGCGAGGCCGCCGACCACGCCGCCGTGCTGCTCGTCGAGGACCTCGCCGAAGGCAGCGTCCGCCGGGAGGTGCTGTTCGCCTCGCTGCCCGACGGCAGGATGCTTCTCGCCGAGCGGCTGACGGCACGGGAGGCCGTGACCGTCGAGAGCTTCCGCCAGGGCTTCCTCAGCATCATCAACGACGACTACTTCGACGGCCTCGCCGAGCGGCGCATCTTCTGGGCCGGGGGAGAGCGCGTCGTCACCGGCTGGCCCGGCGGATCGGACGCCGGCGACGAGACCATCGAGCTGGCCCCGACACGCTGGGTCAACGTGGACGACCGGTGCGGGCTGATCTTCGAGGCCACCGGCCGGGCGGTCTACCGCAACCGCCATCACTTCGAGCCGTGGCGCGCGACCGAAGACGACCTGATCCTGGGCCTGATCGACCGCCCGCAGGCCGTCCGGCCCGGTGGGCGGGTCGCCTCCATGGTGGCCCTGTGGTGCCCGGAGCAGTCGCACGAGCGGACGGCCGCGGAGCCGCTGGAGGTCCTCGATGCGCCCCCCGGGGCCGTCGCCGTCGGGGTCGAAGGGTTCCTCTGCGCCTGCAACTTCAGTGAGGACCAGGTCGCCGTGCCCGCCCTGCCGGCCCTGTCGGCCCGCGAGCCCGTCATCGTGCCCAGGGAGTGAGCCGCGCCCAACTGGCCCGGCGGACGAAGCAGTGGCACAGCAGCCGCATCATCCTGGTTCGCCCCCCGACGCCGGCGAACGGTCTTGACCGCCCCGGCCAAAGCGCCAAATCCACGCGGCGCCGCCGGCCCCGACCACGGCGAAGCCCGCCGCCGGGAGCAGCAGGATCACCCAGAGCGAGGACTCCGGCAGCGCCCTGGCGATGAGCCCCATGAGGTTGGCCAACGCGAACGTCGCCAGGCCGGAGGCCACGGCCAGGGCGCCCAGGGCCGTGCCGAAGCGCCGCTGCCCGTCTCCGGCGAGTGTCGCCAGCAGCGCCGGGTACTCGATGGACCAGCAGAGGGCGCCCAGGACGTAGCCGGCGGCGGCGGCGGCCTGGCTGCGGGCGAGCACCCCGGCCAGGAAGGCCCCGCCGCCGAGAAGCCCGGGGGCGACGATCATGAAGCGCCTGCCCCACCGCTCCGGCAGCAGCGCCAGGACCCCGCGGGAGAGCACGTACGCCAGCGAATAGGCGGCCATCACCGCGCCCGGCACGAAGACGCGCCGGACGTAGCTGGCGCTGTCGAGGACGCGTGGCAGCCAGAGGTGCGCCGACATGTCGCACGCGCCGTGCAGCGCCATCAGACCGATCAGGAGCCAGGCGCCCCTGCCCCGCCGGTGCGGGAGGGAATCCTCCCGCGCCGCCGCCGCGGCGGGCAGCCCGCCAGAGCTTCTTCGCCGGTACAGCAGCGCCCCCGCGGCCAGCACGCCGGCCACCCCCAGGAAAGGCACGTGCAGCACCTGGCCGAAGCTCACCGCCGGGCTGGCTCGCTGGAGGTGCAGCAGACCCTCGGCCAGCAGCGGGAAGCCCATGCCGGCGATGCCGACCGCCACCAGGCTCAGCGACAGCACCCGCCTGCGGTGCAGGGGAAAGAGCCTGACCAGGTACGCCTGCACGGCCACGTGAAGCGGGGCCATGAACAGGCCGATTGCGCCAACGGCCGCCAGCAGGAACAGCCATCTGTCCGCGACGCCCACCGCCGCCATGCCGACGGCGGCCCCCAACAGGCAGCCGCGCAGCACCGGCCTGGGCCCCTGGCGGTCGACGATGCGCCCGGCGAGGAGCGCGCCGAAAATGCCGGGGACGCTTCCGATGCTCAGCAGCAGGCCGTAACGGTCGATGGAAATGCCCAGGTGCGACTGAAGCGCGTCGCGGAATATCGACAGCATCCCGGTGACGTTGCCAAGCGCCAACAGCGCGATGGTCAGCCCCGCGTACGCAAGCCGCCGGCCGGGGGCGTCTGCCGGACCGATCGGAATCCTCCTCGTCTGCGTCATGGGTCCGTTTGGCCTGACTGGCTCACTCTCTCCGGCTGAACGCCGGCGCGGGACCGAGACACCATATTTCGATCGGCGGCCCGTGGCAAGGCGCTGCCCGGGACCGTCACTCGCGCCGGACGGCTGACGCCTCCGCCGGCGAGAAGAAGCACGCCCGGCGGGTCAGGTCTTCGATTCCGGGCGGGCTGTACCGCAGCGACAGCCGCTTGCCGCCGACCGTGACCTCGGCGGCGAGGTCGGTCCCGGCGGCGTGCCACCGGGCGTGCGAGATGTCCGGGGCCCTGCCGGCTGGCGAGCAATCGAGCACGAACGCCAGGGCGACGTCAGGTGGCTCGGCCCAGTCGAGCCTGAAGGCCTCCTTGCGCAGCAGCGAGAGGCGCCACCGCCCCTGCTCGCCCCGCACGGCCGGGTCGGCCCCGGCCGCGCCCAGCCGACCGCCCATGAACAGAAGGCTCACCGTGCAGCCGCCGATGTCGTGGCGCCAGACCTCGCCGACCTTCAGCTCCGGCGGCGGCGACTCCAGACCCGGCACCTCGATCTCGAAGCCCAGATCGACGCTGACGCCCTCGACCGCGCCGGTGACCTTCTGCCGCCAGTGCGACCCGCACAGCCACTGCCCGTCGATCGGCGCGCCGGTCACGCCCGCCAGGATCGTCCCGCGCTCCTGGCCGCAGCAGAGGTTGAAGTACATGAGCGTGGGCCAGCGGAGCTGCTGCTCGCCCTCCTCGGTCCCGGCGACCTCGATTTTGGGCTTCCAGGCCACCATGGCCGAGCCGCCGGGCGTGCGGATGTACCCGCCGATCGCGCGGCGCTGCTGCCACGAGTCGATCTCGTTGACCGAGCCGATGCAGAACTCCGCCGTCCGCCAGGCGACCAGCTCGCGCCGGCGCGTGTGCGGCCCCTTGGCCGGCGGCGGCACCTGATCCAGCGGGCCGACGTGGTCGCAGCCGGTCCACTCGCAGCACACCCGCGTCTCGCGCGGGCGGTCGAAGCCGTCCAGCAGCCGGTCGATCTGCTCGTCGGTGGCGTGGGAGCAGACGACGGCCTGGCGGGCCGGCGGCGTCTTCGGAGGCGGAAAGGCCCCCGGGCGGCGGCGGAGAAGGATCACGCGAAGGTACTCCGCCAACTGTGAGCCGGCGAAGCGGTCGCGGTACGCCCGCGAGCGCGGCATGGAGGCCTCGCCCGTCGGGTGGTGGTAGAAGTCGCACACGTGGTCGAAGTACTTCCGCTCCATGTACAGGGCCTTGCCGCGGACGTCGGCGTCGCGGGCGTGCTCGGCCAGCACGGCCGTGTGCGGCATCGTGATGCCGCCGTAGCAGGAGGAGTTGAACTCCTCGAAGGTGCCCGCCCGGTCCGTGAAGGCGATCCATTCATCCAGCCGCTCGCGCGCGTACTCGACGAACTCGGGGATCTCGAACATCTCCCCCGTCAGGGCCGAGCACTCGATGCTCATCGCCAGGGGGTTCGTGTAGCTGACGCGGACGCGGCGGTTGTGGCTGCATCGCACGGCGTTGATCAGGCACTGCCGCAGCCGATCCGCCAGCCCGGCAGGCCAATCGCCGTGGCCGGCCCCCGTGTCGTGCCGGAAGGTGTCCGTCAGCGTCGTGCCGATGAAGTCCTCATAGTTGAAGCTCGCCCCGGTGCCCATGGTGTCGCCGACTGACCACGGCCACGTGCCGCGAGGGTCGAAGATCGCGCCCGGCTCCGGCTCGGAGATCTGCGAGCTGATAACTGTCTCCAGGCAGGTGAACGCCTTGCGGCGATCGCCCGCCCCGCGGCCGGGGTCGATCAGCACGTCCCGCGCGAATCGTGCCGTCGGCAGCGTCATCACGTGCCCGGAGCGAATCACCCCGCCGGCCGGGGCGCAGTAGCCGTCGGGGTATTGGGCGTACGGGCCGGGTCGCCTGGCTGATCGGGCCATCGGGTCCTCCGTTCGCTCGGTGCCTTCACCGCCCGCCCCGCGCGCCGGCGGGGCCCGCCCGGCGGCGGCAGAAGCTTCGCACAGTCAAATCCCGCACATCCGAACGCCTCTTCCAGGCCAATGCAAGCGTTCTCCGCCCCCGCCCGAAAGCCCCCGGCTGCATTGGCCGACATGCACCGTGTCAGGGCGGCGAGGACCCGGCGATGAAGAAGCCGAAACGGACGCCGGCGCAGACGGAGGCAGGATGCCTTACAATGCCGCCGGAATCGCACTGGGGCGGATCGGGTCTGGGCCGATCCGGCGGCAGGTGCCGTGCTTGCGAAGAAGAGGTCGGGCATTCGGTCATGAACCGGTTGATCATGGGTCTTGTGATTGGCATGGGTCAGGCTGCATTCGGCGCCGACGGCAGCACCCCGAAGCCCCGATACCGCCTGGAAAAGCTCGGCTACGCCAGCCGGGCGGTCAGCTACGACAACAACTTCCCCGCCCTCGGCCCCGGGCCGGACGGGCGGATCTACGGCGGCTGCTATCCCGGGTCGAAGCTGATCGAATACGACCCCAAGACGGGCAAGTGCATCATCAAGGCCGTGCTTCATAAGCAGCGGGCCTATCTGCGGAACCTGGCCGCGACGGACGACGGGCGAATCTGGTGCAGCCTGAACTCGCCGGGGCTGCTGGCCGTCTACGACACCAGGACCGGCAAGACCCGCCAGTGCCTCCCCAAGCAGTTCGTCCTCGCCTCCTCGTTCATGAGCACGATCCTCATCAAGGGCGGCCGGGTGTACGCCAGTCTGTACGGCGCCGGTCCGGAGCAGCACAAGGCGCTCGTGTTCGACGCGCGGAGCGGCGAGTTCCTCAAGCCCCTCAAGCAGGCCGGCCACAGCATTCCCGGCGACTACGCCGAGGGCCTCTATCAGTACAGCCCGGAGAAACTGACCCTGTCGTTCTTCCACCCCGACCAGAAGGATTGGAAAGTGGTCCTGGCCGGCCGAATCACCCGCCTGCTCCGCCAGCGGTCCCGCGCCACCAGGCCCGTCGTCTCCAGCTCGATGAGCACCCAGTATGACTACTGCTGGCAGGGCTGGCAGGAGCGGTCGCGGGCGCTGTACCGCCTGGCCGCCGAGACCGCGAAGCTGCCGCCGGCCCCGACCCCGCCGAGAGAGACGACGCATGCCAACGACAACGGACGGAGAGACTCACCATGCAGGTTGAGGTAACGCACGACGGGCTGGTCCGCGTCGCCTGCCCGCGCTGGGCCGGCCTCTCGATTGAGGCCCTGGGCCCCGCCCTGGAGGCCGACGGCGCCGCTGTTGCCCTGACGCGGGCAGCCAGACGAAATGCCCCGGGGCGAGCGACCGCCATCGAATACGAGTTTGGCGGCCGGCTGAAGCTTGAGATGCTGCTAACGCACTCGGAGGCCGGCGCGGTTCGCCTCACGGGGCGGCTGCGCAACATCGGCCAGTCCCCGGCGGTGCTGAACCGCCTGTCGCTGCTGGCGTCCAGCGGCGCCGTGCCCGTGCGGCTGGGCGATGAAGCCGAAGCGGTCGCCATGCTCGTCCAGTCCGTTTACCGGGGCGACATCGTGCCGCTGAAGCAGTCGCCGGCCTGCCAATCAAGGGAGCCGAACGAGCCGGCGCCCCCCGCCGACCGCCGACTGGTCTCGGAGCACGTCTGGGTGGCGTACGACCGCGCCGCCCGCCAGGCCCTGCTGGTCGGCTTCGAGACGACCGAGCGGTTCAACGGACGCATTTCGCTGTCCGTGCGGCCGGACGGGACCATCGGCTCCTGGAGCGTCGGCTTCGACGGCGGCGACCTGCTGGTCGCACCCGGCCAGGAGGTCGCCGTTGAGGACCTGCTGCTCATGCACGGACCGGACCCGCTGCGACTGCTGGACCATTACGGCGAGGCGGTGTTCCGGCGGCACAAGCCCCGGATGCCCTCAAGCCCGCCGGTCTCGTGGTGCAGCTGGTATCCGTACCGGCTCAGCGTGACGGAGGACCGCATCCTGGAAAACGCCCGCGTGGCGGCCCGGCGCCTCCGGCCGCTCGGGCTGCGGATCATCGAGGCGGACCTTGGCTGGGAGAAGGGCAACCTGCCCAACGCGTTCGAGACCAACGACCGCTTCCCGCACGGACTGAAGTGGCTCTCGCAGGAGCTGGGTAAGCTGGGGTTCGACCTGGGCTGCTGGAAGGCGCCGTTCACGGTCAGCGAGTTCCACCCGCTGCTCCGAGAGCACCCCGAGTGGCTGATCGCCGGCGAGGACGGCCAACCCGCCCCTGTCGGTACGTGGCACTGGGTGCCCCACGGCAAGGTGTTCGTATTGGACGTGACACACCCGGGGGCGCAGGACTGGCTGCGAGCGAACATTCGCAGCCTCCGCGACCGCGGCGTGAAGTACCTCAAGGCCGACTTCATCGGCATACTCAGTTACCCGATCGCGAAGCGCCGGCACGACCCGAAGATCGCGGCCGGGGGCGGCACCGAGGCCGGGCGGATCGCGGCCGAGATCATCCGCCAGGAGCTGGGCGAGGCGATGATTCTCAACTGCAGCGGCCCGGAGATGCCCGGCACCGGCCAGTGGCCCCTGCTGTACACCTCCATGGACACCGGCAACACCGGCTGCCTGTCCTGGCCGTTCCAGCGGAACAACTTCCGCTCCGTCGCGTGCCACCTGTTCAGGAATCGCCGCTGGGGG
Organism: uncultured Planctomycetaceae bacterium; assembly: GCA_964575155.1. Lineage (GTDB taxonomy): Bacteria > Planctomycetota > Phycisphaerae > SM23-33 > SM23-33 > CAZNSB01. The sequence continues at coordinate 8,920 of CAZNSB010000044.1, forward strand.
ATCATCCAGCCGTCGTGCCTGTGTGTGGGCCTGCCGGGCTCGCTGGTCGAGGCCCGCGTCCGCGCAACCATGGCCTTTCTGTCCGGCGGGCAGATCGACATCTCCGATACGCTCACGACGCTGCCGGAAGACCGCTGGGCCGTCCTGGAGGCCACGCTGCCGCCGCTGGGAATCTCCGCCCGGCCGATCGACCTGTTCGAGCCGGTCCACGATCCGGGCACGAAGGACTACGCGGCCGTCTGCAAGGGCGAAGCGGCCGAGGCGCTGGCGCGGCCGCATCCTCCAGGCAGCGTCTGGCACCTGCGTGTCCAGCACTCGTGGGACGCCTGGGACCTGGTGGCCTTCTTCGCCCTGGACGCCCAGGCCGACAAGCCGACCCCCGTGCGCTTCCGGCTGCCGTTGGAGCGGCTGTCCCTGACCGGCCGGGCGGAGGATTGCTGGGCCTATGAGTTCTGGTCGGGCCAGTTCCTGGGCCGGCTGCCCGGCGGCCGGCGGAACCCCAACGACTACGAGCATCCCGGGGACCTCCAGGACCTCCTCGTCGGCCGAGCCGCCGATTCGCTGGAGATCGCCTTTACGCCCCCGGCCGTCAAGCTGCTGTGCCTTCGCCCGGTCCGCCCGCACCCGTGGGTCGTCGGCACGAGCTTTCACCAGAGCTGCGGGGCCGAGCTGGACGACGTGCGGTGGGACGGCGAAGCAGGCGTCCTCTCCGGCCGGCTGAGCCGCCCGCCGGGCCATGCGGGCTTCGTCATGATCGAAGCCGCCGGGCAGGAGGTCATCTCGGCCGATGTGGATGGAAGTCCGACGGTCCTCGCCCCCTCGGCCAACGGGGCGTGGCGTCTGCCCGTCACGACCGGCCGGAACGTGACGGAGTGGCGCGTCTCGTTCGCCCCGCTGGCCGCTGGACGTGATCGGTAACTGCACGCGCGTAAGGCGCGCGTACCGTCCCCGGCCGGGCGAGCCCCGCCCATGCTCGGCGCGGCGGACCAGCACCGGGCGTGGATCGTGCCAAGGGAGGCCCTCAGAGACGGCATGAACCAAATCGAAGTCTGTCTGGCCGGAGGCATGAACGGGGCCGAGATCATCTTCGTTGATGTTGCGATCCCATGATTGCCGCCTCTGGTCGGCATTCCGGCGGCCCGTTATCATGGGTGGGGACGAGCGGGCGAGAGGTCGGGCCGACCCGCAAAACAAACCGCAAACTGAGCCGAAGGAGCGCATCCATGAACGTTCGCACGATCGCCGCGCTGACCGGGCTGGCATGTGCAGCGCTGTTTGCTGCCATGCCGCACGTTTGGGCCAAGCCACCCGCCTCGATGCCCACCAGCCGGCCCCAGCCGGGCGGTGCGCAAGGCATCGTCGCCCCGGCCGCGAAGGTGGTTCAGCTTGCCAAGGGCTTCCAGTTCACCGAAGGCCCGGCCGTCGACCGGAAAGGCAACGTCTTCTTCTCCGACGTGCGGGCCAGCCGGACGTACAAGTGGTCCCCCGACGGGAAGGTCTCGCTGGTCCGCAAGGACACCGGCGGCGCCAACGGGCTGGCCTTCGACGCCGGCGGCAACCTGCTGGCCTGCGAGGGCGCCGGCGGGAGGATCGTCTCCATCGACGCCAAGGGCAGCGTCACGGTGGTGGCGGCCGCGTATGGCGGCAAGCCGTTCAATCGGCCCAACGACCTGTGGATCCACCCCAAGGGCGGCGTGTACTTCTCCGATCCTCTCTATGGCCGCGGCAGCAAGAGGCAGGACGGCGAGCACGTCTACTACGTCACCGCCGACCGAAAGAAGGTCATCCGCGTCATCGACGACATGGTCCGGCCCAACGGCCTGGCCGGCACGCCCGACGGCAAGACGCTCTACGTCGCCGACGCCGGAGCCCGCAAGACGTATCGATACGCCGTCAACGCCGACGGGACGCTTCGCGAGAAGACGCTGTTCGTCGCCAAGGGCTCCGACGGAATGAAGCTCGACCGCAAAGGCAACGTGTACCTTACCGCCGGCGCGGTGTTGGTGTACGACCCGGCCGGGAAACAGATCGCCAAGATCCAGGTCCCGCTGCCACCGACGAACCTGTGCTTCGCCGGGCCGGACGGCCGGACGCTGTTCATCACCGCCCGATCGGCGATCTATGCCGTCAAAACCACCGTCGGCGGGAGGCGATCAAGGTAAACCGGGACGGTTATATTTTCCTAGTGGGTTTCCTCTTGGTTTTCCTCGGCCGGCCGACGGGCAGGGGCCTGAGGCGGCGGCCGACGGCACGCTCCAGCTTGCTCACGAACGAGTCGCTCCCCAAAGGACACCCACGCAGCGTCCAGCGCCGAAGCCGCGCCACCACCGCCTCGTCTTCCGGCTGCGTCAGCCACTCCGACCAGTCGGCGACCGGCCCCACCGTCTCGGACCAACTGGCCAGGTCCAGCAAGCCGGTGCCGTCCGTCCCCGAGACGTGGGTGGCGGCGCTGCTCCAGCGGTACCGCCACGCCTTCCGCACCAGCCCCGCCCGCAGGGGCTACGTGGCGACGGCGGTGGATCGGGCCAGTCGGTACTTGGTGGCGCGGAAGCTGCACCGATGCACGGCCAAGCAGACCAACGCGGCGCTTCATGACGGGATGCGTCGGCTGCCTGCGGAGAAGCGTGAGACGTTGACAACAGACAACGGCCGGGAGTTCGCCCGGCACCGCCCGCTGGGGCGGCTGCTGGGGCTTCAGGTGTACTTCGCGCCTCCGTATACCGCCTGGGAGCGCGGGACCTGCGAGAACACCAACGGCCTGCTACGGCAGTACCTGCCGAAATGGATGAGCTTCTCCGAGTTGACAAACTGGCAGTTGGAAACGTATGTTCGAGCGTTGAACAACCGGCCGAGAAAGTGCCTCCACTACCGGACTCCCGCCGAGGTGTTCTGGCGACGTCCCGTTGCACTTACGATGTGAATTCGCACCACGCCAAGTTCTCCGTCAACCTGCCTCTCTCGGTTGCCTGTGCCTCATTTTGGTGTGGGTGTTGCGTCAGCATTTGCGGCTTCGGCAATCAGTTCAATGCCGTTGAGAACAGGCGGGAGCTTGGCGTTTGCCGCTTTCCTGAACGTCAACAGCAGTTTGTCTTTCACTGTAATCCCTTTGAATTCTCGCATGATCGTTTTGCGGGGGCCGCGTGCAGTCCCGGCAACACTGAAATCCTTGAGCACCTCTTGTCCCTGAATCGTAACCGAAAAAACACGGCCACTTGCTGCCGACTGCTCGGGCTCTGCAAGATAGAGCCGTACAGTGTATGGGGTCTTGGCTGCATCCGCGCCGAGTGAAATCTGTACGGACTCGAGCCCTGTAACACCGGAAGCCCCGATCCAGTTCAGACGCTTTTCAGACATGCATGAGGAGTGGTTGCGGAAATACTCGGCTTGCCCGGGTTCGATCTTCAGCAGGGGGCCCAGGAAAGGATCCTGAACGGTTGCCTCATCTTTCGCTTTGCTGGATTTGTAGTTCAGCCACAGGGCGCCGTCGGCCGAGCAGCGGTCGCCCGGGGCGCCCAGATTAACGGCAAGATGTTGGATGGGAATCGTTCCGTGGTAGTATTTCTTCAACATGGGCTTGGTAGCGTAGATGTGCCAGGTTTCGAGTTCCGGCATATGGATCAGGCCGATGGAAGTGCTGCGCGGGACGCAGCCGCAGGCCTGGGAATAGTGCGGTACGCCCAGCACGCCGCAGCCCGGGATAGAGCTTGTGTAACAGGCGGGCCTGAACCCGGGCAGGTAGGAACTGCCCGAATGTCTTTCGAGATCGTAATAGCCCTGCGAGAAGGCGCGAAACAATAGCAGATGATGTCCGGCAATGACATCCCCGCATCCCTTACCGTAGCGGCCGCCGGACCACAGCATGCGTGTGCCGGTAATCGGGTTGATAATAGGCTGCGGAGCGCCGGTCATCAGATCCTTGGCGTTGCCGAACCCCTGGATAATCGTGGAACCGCGAACCATGATTGCGGGCATGGCTCCTCCCTGCCACAACTTCGTCCCGTCCTTCCCTCGGTATGCAACGGTGCTTGTGCCAGACCGGCCCCGTTTGTCCGGGCCCAGATTTCCTTGGCCGAGCAGAACGTCATGCTCGGAGGAGTAGACCATCTTCCCTGCCGAAGAATCCTGGTCCACACTCCAGAGAACCTTGCCGGTCTGCAGGTCCAGGGCCAGCAGCCTGGACTTGGCAGTTGTCTTTTCCCCGCGCCGTTTCGCGGCCCTGATTACCGGCGCATTCGGTCCATCGGCACAAAACACCTTACCGCTGCCCAAGGCGATCATACGGTTTCCGAATACGTGGACAGAATCACGCGACCAGAGCAGGTTGCCGTTGTGCCGGTTAAAGGCCGCCAGCCGTGTGCCGGCGCGTCGGCTCCATATCGCCGGTACGTCGACATCCACCCATTTGCGCGGCACGCTCAGATAGAGCTCCAGCGATTGGCGGTTAAGTGAGCGCAAACGCAGGTCCGGTCCGTCCCCGCGAGCCTCTGCTTCGTTGTGAGCCTTGATTTTGCCACGCAGCTGGTTCATTCGCTTTGCCTCGTGCCACCGAAGATTGCGTTTTCCGAATTTCGCTGCCAAGTCACGCTCATCCAGAAGTCGGTTCAGAGTCTTGACGACAAAGTCCACCTGTGGCTCAGCATCCGGTCTGGGTTGAATATCGAACCCGTTAAGTTTTCTGAGTTTTCCCTCCAATGCGGTCAGTGCCTTCGCGTCTTTGCCGGCAAGCTGACCTGGCGTAAACCGATCATCATCCCTGCTGAAAAACGGGGACACGCCGCAGCCGATGAGCACATCGTCGAGCAGGCCTACATACCCCCAGTTCATCGACGCTTCGCCATTGCGTTTCGGAATAGCGTATCGGCCCGTTTCCTTGCCCGTTGCCGAGTCAAGCCGCAGACAGTGCATGCCGCAGGCGACGTAAACCGCATCTCCCGCCGACGCATAGTTGCCGCCTGTGAGCTTGCCGAGTCGCCCTTTGCCGATAACACCGAACTGTCCTTGAGCGCCGAAGGATGAGGAGAAGCCGGGCAAAGCCTTTTTCCAAAGCACGCGGCCGGTATAGGTGTCGGTGCCGTGCAGCATGTTTGGGCCGCAGGTGAAGAGGCGCCCGCCCGCCAAGTGCGGTCGCGGTCCGCCCGAGTGACGATCAAGGTAGCGCAGATTCGAAGACGGTCCTCCGAACCACAGCACGCCCAAGGGGGCCTTGACCAGCTTGTCGCGCGAGGCCATGGTCTGGCCCGCGTCCGCATCGTCATGCGTCCATTCTGCCGCATCGGGCAAGGCGCCGCGTGTCAGCACCGCGTACCGGCCCGAGCACTTGAGAGTCGCGTTCGCCGGTCCGCATTCCGATATAGCACGATTCAACGCTGCGTGTTCGGATTCCGGAACCGGCAGGCATGCCGTGCCGCCGTAGGGCCGCAGCCAACGCCCGAGCTGCTTTAGAAGTGCCGGCCGTTGCGCCGCCACACGCGGCTTCACAGCCACCAGCAGACTCGCCAGATACGGCGACAACTCAATCGAAAGCGGATCGCCGACAAGAACACACGCGCGGGTGCCATAAAGATCAGCTGCATGAAGTCTGCGTCGCGCCGCCGCTGCGAGCCGCGCATCCGGGTCCACGCCAACCACGGGCATTGTCGAGCGGCGTGCCAACTCTTCCAGCAGTCGACCGTTGCCCACGCCGAAGACCACGCAGTAGCCGTCTTGCGCCTTACAGGCCTGAAGCAGCTCATCGGCCGTTCGTGTCCACTCGTCTGCCGGGGCAGGCGCAGCCGGCTGCGCAACCACGTGCTTAAGAGGCTTGGTCTTTTCGGGCCCGAAACAGTAGATCGCACCCTCACGGGCAACCACGAACAGCTTGTCGTCCGCCGCCAGAATCTCGGCAATCTGGCCTTCGATTTCAACCAGCTTTGAGATCTCGCTCTTCTGCCCATCCTCGGGAATGAGAACATGCCAGACCGTTCGTGAGGACACTGTGTACAGCCGTGAACCTGCTTTCATGGCCAGGCCGAGCTTGTATAGCTTGAGATTGACT
>CAZNSB010000044.1:14963-18145 GCA_964575155.1 uncultured Planctomycetaceae bacterium
GAACAGGGAATTGTTTCACCACCGGCGCGGTGAACCTTTGGATCGTGCTTCTCTTGGTCTTCACCTGCTCGCGGGCGGGATTCTTAACATCTACCATCTGGACGGAGTTTCCGGGCGTCAGAAAAGCCGTGTGGCCCTCGATCAGCGGAGCAGGGGTGTACCAGTGAATCAAGGCGGTCCATTTTCCCTCCGTCTTTATGCCGAGCGTCGACGGCTTTCCTGACATCACATCGTACACTTTGCCTTTTGCGACAAGGAGGCTGCCGCCGCCCCACATAGGCCAGGACGACGGCCGCGAGATAATCGACAAGGTTTTGCCCGTTTGTCGGTCGAGCAAGACGCCCCAGGGGTTGCCGGGCACAATGAGTTTGTCGTCGATAATGACAAGGTGCCCCTTGGGTGAGACGTGACCGGCGGAGTTACCCAGGTACCCCGTCTCGCCATTCGTCCACAGCACCCGGCCGGTCTCTGCGTCGAGCGCGTGGATAAATATGCCCATGAACGACCAGATACCGGAGGCGAAATATACTCGACCGTCCGCCACCACGGGGCCGCCGCGTGCCGGCCAGCCAGAGATCAGCCGTTCGTTACCGATACATTTGCGTCCAGAAGGCGCACCGCGGAATTTCCACAGCAGCTTGCCGTCAGTCGCGTTCACACAGTAGAGAAAGCCGTCATCGCCTGCGAAATACACCTTGCCGCGCCAGGCAGCAGGCGCCAAGCGGATTGGGCCGTCGGCAAAGAAGCGCCACTTTTCTTCACCTGAGTCTACATCAAGGGCGAGCAGTGAATCGTCGCGCGGCGAGGCCACAAACAGGGTCCTGCCCAGCACGATCGGCTTATAATACGTGTCGAAATCCATCTGACGCTTCTCGGGCCAGGCGGGTTCCAACTTCGGCAGATGCCGCACCCAGCGCAGGTGCAACTCAGAGGGTAACTCTTGCGGGGTTGCTGCGCTACGGGTGGCATCATGCCGCCACATGGGCCAGTCTGCGGTGAGCTGCGTCGAACCGTCCTCGCCCGATGCTGCGCCCAGCATGCACAGCAGCAGCGCGGGGCCGCACCATAAACGGATTGTACGCGTGATTCCATTTCCGCACTTAGAACTCATGAATGGTCTCCTTTCGGATCGTAGATCCGTTGGCACTGACAATGTCGGGAACGGCAACCTTCCTGGCAACCGATGCTTGCGGCTGTTCGGATAAGATAATAGGATAATAGGGGACGCGCCCTATTTTTTGCGCCTCGCATGTGGTTTCTTCCTGGGTCGGCCCACCGGTAGCGGGCGGAGCCGCCGGCCCAGCAGCCGCTCCAGCTTCGCCACGAAGCGATCACTGCCCAGCGGCCGGCCGCGGCTCGTCCACAGCCGCACCTTCCGGACGATCGCCTCATCCTGCGGCCGCGTCAGGCGCTGACGCCACGCCGCCGCGACCATTCGCCGCTGCCACCACCCCAAATCCAGCAGGCCGCTTCCGTCGGCCTGAGTGCGCGGCCGCGCCATTTCATCGAATGCCGGTGATATAATACGCCAATGGCGCGACGCCGACAAGCCCAAGACACGTAACCAATTGTCGGGGAATATGCCGGACCTACTGGGTGGCTGCCCGACATCCCGGACGCAAACCTTCCCAAAACGCCCCAGCATGCCCAGCTTGCCGCTCGGTAAACATGTTTACCCGTCAAGTTCCCGGTCTATGTGCGTGTAACCCCTTTGTGCACAATCGCATAGGCAAATGCGAGGGGCAAGTAAAGGTGTAGACACCCTGGCTGTTTACTCGTCGTAAGTGCTTGTCTGGCAAGCCGTCCGTCTGTAAGGCGTTTACCCGTCCCCGCCCCGGAAAAACCGTTCACCGCCGAGATCGCTGAGTACGCGGAACTCCTTGTTGTACAAAAGCGTACAGCAAAGGAATCCGTTTTCAGCAAGTTCTCTTCTTCTCGGCGTCCTCAGCGCTCTCCGCGGTGAAGTGGTCCGCCTGAACCCGTTCACTTGTCAAAGCCCCCCCGGTCCCGCCAATCCGCAACCTGCCCGCCGCAGGCGGGTCCGCATTCCGCAATCTGCAACCCTTCGCCCCCTCCACCCGTTCTGTAGTGCCGTCAGTGCCCCCGGCGCTGAGAACGTGGCGATCCGCAAACAGCGCGTCTCGCCACGCCACCCGCCTAAAATAGGGCGCGTCCCTGGTTGTTCGAAAAGCCCAAAACAGCCACTCCCGGTCGCTGTCTATGAACGTCAACTCAAGAAAATAGAGCGCGTCCCCGGTTGTTCCAAACAGCGACTGCCGGTCGCTATCGTACCCCAGGGCGGGAATCAGAAGCCGTCGTCGCTTCTACAGTTACTTCTTGCTCGGCCTTCAATGAGAAGGCCCCGTTGTCCAAGGTCGCCGTCGGGGCACCTCGGATCTCCCAGCTATCGGCACCCGATAGCACATAAGACGCTGAGATAACTCGGTCCTTGTCCACGTCGCTGAACGGGGTCCATGCGATGAGTATCCAGCGGTTCGCGCCTCCATGCCAGTAGGTGCAGCCGCGGTCAAAAGTACCGTCCTCTGGAGGCATGACGTCACCCTCCCATTCCCTGATCAAGACCACACCCGCCCCAAGGGGTAGCAACTCCTTCTCTCCACCCATCCACTCCCTGAAAGTCATTCCTTTCCTTACAAGCCTTTCTCCCCGCCGGGGGGCCTCGTTCCTGCCCAGGATTCGAGGCACCCCCCCTGGGAGCTGCGCAAGCCCGTGTGCCGGAGCCTCCAGCAGCGCAAAGCCTGTGGCCTTCTTACATTGCTTGTCGATGCCCACCAGGAACATAGGACGATCTGCCCCGGTATAGACAATTAGGAAGGCCCTGCTCATGGTCTCGAGGCGTCCGCCGAACCTGGCGCCAGGGTAGAACAGCCGGACCTTAGCCAGCACGTCGCCAAGGGACTCACCTTCTCGGAAGACCTCAGTACGCGGGGGTCTTCCGACCTCCGCTTGCGGCTTGTCTCTGCGGCATCCGCTAGAGAACCCCAAGATCAGACACACGCCAACTGCGGCAAAGTCAGTCTTCACTTTCTTGCCTCCTCGCCAAAGGCTCACCTTGCGCGATGGCAATTCTTTCTGGCGCTCCACCAGAATCATTGTCCACATATTAGGGACGCGCCCTATTTTTTGTGCTTCGCATGTGGTTTGTTCCTGGGTCGGCCCAC
>CAZNSB010000045.1:0-7979 GCA_964575155.1 uncultured Planctomycetaceae bacterium
CCTCGACGGTGACGTTCCAGGCGTCCGGCAGGGGCAGCGGGCCGAGGCGGAAGCGCTCGCGCTCCATCCACAGCATCATGGGCCCGTAGAGTCGGCTGCCGGGCTCGACTTCGGCGGCGACGCGGTCGATCAGCTTGCGGAGGTCGGCGCCGCGGAGGCGCATCAGCATCAGCCCGATCCCGCCGATGCCGATGAGGAGGTAGGCCGCCGCGATCGCGGCGGCGGCGGCCCGACGCAGGCGAGTCGCCGGGCCCACGGCCCGCCCCCCCGCCGCCGCCAGGCGGCACACCGCCCGCCCCAGAAGCCCGCACCACAGCGGCAGGGCGGCGACGAGGTAGCGGGAGGTGACGTTGGTCGTCGCGAAACCCATCGCCACGAAGAACAGCAGCATGGCGGTGCCCAGGGCCTTGTCGGCGCGGGTCGAGCGAACCCACGCAGCCAGGAAGGCGCCGATCATGACGGCGGCCAGCGGCGCCCCCTTGGGCCACTGGAAGAAGTGCCTCCAGCGCGCCGCCTCCGTGCCCACCAGCCCGGTCACCGACCCGGCGACCAGCGGCTTGGACCCGCGCATCTGGGCCAGGAAGGACACCTCAGGGTCCCGGGTGGCGAGGAGGACGTAGAGAAGGTAGGGCAGGACGCACAGGGCGAAGCCCGCCGCCGCGGCGGCCGCCGGGCGCCACGCCCGCCTCGGGCGCAGCCAGATCAGAGCGGCCACCGCGATGGAAAAGACCAGCGCCAGCCCGGAGGGATGCGCCAGCGCCGCCAACCCCCCCAGCCCGCCGGCCAGAAAGCCCAGCAGCCCCGAGCCCCGCCGCATCGCCCCCAGCAGCACCCACGTGCCCGTGATCGCGAAGGTCAGGTAATAGATCTCGGGCCGGACCCGCCGGCTGACCTCGAAGAACCACGGGTGGAGGATCAGGGCCAGCCCCGCCACCAGCGCCGCCCCCTGCCCGAACAGCCGCCGCATCACCGCCCAGGTGCCGACCACCGCCAGCAGCGACGTCAGCACGGACGCCAGCCTGCTGGTGAGGATCCCGAACCCGGCGAGCTTGTACATGCCGGCCAGCGCGAAGGGCGCCCCGAGCTGATTGTGGAGAAAGTGGATGTGGATGCCGCCCCACCCCTCGAACACCCCGTGGCGCAGGCGACCCTCCTCGGCCAGGCAGTACCCGATCGACGCGTTCCACGCCTCGTCGTTGTAGAAGCGCGGGACGGTCCGGAGATAGACCAGCGCCAGGGCCAACTGGAGCGCCGCCAGGCAGACCACGTGCACCCACCCGAGGCGGCGCCCGCGGGGGGCGGGCTCGGCGGCGGGTCCGGCCAGGTCCTCAGGCATCGGCACGGTCTCCCTGCGGCGGCATTTCAAGGCCCGCCTCTCGGCGGGCCTTGAAATGGAGATGCGGGGACTCGAACCCCGGACCTGCTGATTGCGAACCAGCCGCTCTCCCAACTGAGCTACATCCCCAACTCGCCCATCATTATAATGATGTCGGCCGACTGGCCAAAGGCATTAACGTGCGCCGTCAAACTTTCCGGGGCGAGGCGGGCGGACGGCCGCCCCGCGGCCTCCAGGGGACGCGACCTTGACGAACGAGCGTCGCCGACGGATAGTTGTGCCCTTCAAGGGAAGGAGTTGCCCATGCCCACAGGCAGGACCTTTGAGACCCTCCGGGCGGACATCGAGGACATCCCCGTCATCAACACCCACGAGCACTTCGACGGGCCCGCCGACCAGCCCCAGTACAAAGAGCCCATCGAGGCGCTGACGCAGGGCTACGTCCGCAAGGACCTGGCCAACACGATCGGCGAGCCCGGCCGGGACACGCTCATCGACCCCGCCGGGACCACCGAGGAAAAGTGGCCCCTCTTCCAGCAGGCCTGGCGGAAGATGCGGCACACCAGCTACGCCCGCGTCAGCCGACTCATCCTCAAGAACGAGTACGGCGTGGAGGCCGTCTCGCTGGAGGCCCTGAAGAGCCTCTCCGGTCGGCTGGTCGACTACCGCGACGAGAAGGCGTACGCCGCCAGGCTGGACGCCGCCGGCATCCGCTGCAACCTGGTGAACATCTGGCCGGACTGGCAGAAGGTGCTGGCCGGCGAGCACTGGGTTCACGACAGCTCCAGGCTGCTGATCGCCTGCCCGGAGCTGCACGGGGTTCGCAGCTTCGAGGCGGTGCAGCAGATCGCCGGCTGGCAGGGCCGGCGCGTCACCTGCCTGGACGAATACGTGGACGTGCTGCGGGGCCACTGCCTCCGGCTGAAGGAGCTGGGGGCGATCGGCCTGAAGGACCAGTCCGCCTACAACCGAATCATCCAGTACGATTCCGGCACCCGGGCCCAGGCCGAGCCGCTCTTCGGACGGATCATGGACGACCCCCGCGAAGCCCTGGGCTTCCCCGAGGCCAAGCCGCTGGACGACTACCTCTTCCACACGCTCATGCGGATCGCCCGCGAGCTGGACCTGCCCGTGCAGATTCACACCGGGTACCTGGCCGGGGAGTGGAACGACGTGGGCAAGGCCAACGCCGCCCACTTCCGCTCCGTCCTCGAGCTGCACCGAGACGTCCGCTTCGACCTCTTCCACGGCAACTGGCCCTACGCCGGAGACTTCCTCTTCCTCGGCAAGAACTACCCCAACGTCGCCCTGGACTGCTGCTGGGTGCACTGCATGGACCCGCGCTACACCCGCCGACTGCTCGCCGACGCCCTCGTCGCCGTCCCGCACGCCAAGGTGTTCGCCTTCGGCGGCGACTACGGGGCGCTCGAGTACACCTGCGCCCACCTCCAGATCGCCCGCGACAACGTCGCCGCCGCCCTGGCCGAAATGGTCGACGACGGGTGGATCGGCGCCGACGAGGCCCGCCAGGTCGCCGCCGACTGGCTCTTCAACAACCCCAACGCCTTCTATCGGCTGGGGTACGACCCGGTCGGGGGATGAGCGAGTTCCCTCGATCGCGCCGCGCGGACGCGCAAAGCCCACGGAAGGCGTTCCGTGGGCCTTAGGGAAACGTCTGATGCCCACCCGCGGAGTGATCCCTGCGAAAGGCCTTCCGTGGGTCCTGCTTCACGGGGATGCGAGGTTGGAGACCGCGGAGCGGTTGTTCGAGTCGTCGAAGCTGCGGACGGCGAAGTGGAGCTTTTCGCCCTGGCCCGCGGGCACGCCGGTGACGACGAAGCGCTCGGCCGAGCCGGGCTTTGAGGGCGCCGGCTCGCCCCGGCAGTTGACGGCCCGCCACCAGTTGCGCTTCCGGCCGAGGTCGCGGGCATAGTCCCACTTTTCGTACGGCAGGATGGGCATCGTGGCGGCCTTGACCTGGTAGCGGGCGACCCGCCCGCCCCCGGCGTCGGCGGGGGCGGTGAAGCGGAGCTCGGCCCGGCCTTCCCCGAGGCGCCTGACGCGGAGGTCCCGGATCGCCGCGGGGGGTCGGTCGTCGCTGCGGGGGTGGGCCGACTCGTAGAACAGGCGGCCCGTGGAGAGCGTCTCGTCGTCCTTGGGCGGGATGTGCCCGGCGAACTTTCCGACCTCGTTCGGCCCGCCGGTCAAGCTCTTGGACCGGTAGCGGCGCTTGGAGCCGTAGTACCAGAACTCGCGGGCCTTCTCGAGCAGGTGCCTCTCGCCGGTGAGGGAATAGCCCTTGGCGCAGGCGTCGGGGAAGAAGCGGGTGTACCACCCGGAGTGGACGCAGCCGGCGCCGTCGGTGGTGTCGACGTGGTCGAAGGCCCAGGGGTCGAAGACCATGCCCAGGTCGGGCACGTCGAAGTAGGCGTAGTACCAGGTCTGGTGGCACTTGGGGCTGAGCATGTACTTTGCGGCCATCTGTGCGAAGGCGATGGTGAAGTCGCGCATGTCCTCATCATCGTAGAGTCGGGCGTAGAGGTCGGCGCCGTTCTGGACGTAGACGTGCATCCACGTGCCGCCGAACTTCCGGGGCCGCCAGGTTCGCCCGGCCTTGGCCAGGCTCTCGACCCGCCCGCGCTTCTCGGTGAGGCGGATGCCCCGGTCCTTCATCCACTTCAGGACGTTCGGCGAGAGCTGCTTGACGGTAAGCCCGCCGATCCGTTCGCAGTGGAACCCGCGCTCGTCGGTCAGCGGGCTCCGCCAGAGCGTGCGGGCGGCGAGGTGCGCCAGCTTGCGGACGGATTCGTTGTGCGGGTCGGCCTGGAGGTAACGCATGACGACCTCGAAGCCCCTCCCGAACCCGCGGATGCTGCCGACTCGGCTGGTTCCGGGCTTGAATCGCTCGAACTCGGCGGCCTTGGTCTCGACGAGGTCGGCGGCGGCGGCGAGGGCGTCGCGGTCGCCGGTGAGGCAGTAGTAGTCCACCAGCCCCGACCCGTAGAAGTGACAGTAGCAGCTCTTGGCAACGGCGTGGCGCCAGAGGTCGGCGCAGTCGGGGTCGCCCTGCCGTTTTCCCCAGCCGGGACCCCAACGGAAGGCGTATTTCTTTCGGACGCGGCGGTTTCCCTGAGGCCCGCCCTGGGGGAACCAGACGGCCCCGTCCTTCCACCGCCACCCGTCGGTCCGCCAGGCCTGGAGGTCCATGTGGTAGCGGGCCCAGGCCGATCCCAGGTCGAAGAACCCGCGCTGCCCCGTGCGGAGGTACATCAGCAGCAGCCCCTGGACGCTGTCGCCTTCGCTCTCGTAGTGGTTGTCCTCGCCGCGGACGAACGCGCCGGGCACCGGCGCGGCGCGGCGCGGAAGCTGCCTCGGCTGGAAGGTCCAGCCCCACTTCCGGTAGCAGGCGATCTCGTCGGCCAGCGAGCCGAAGCGGCCGGTCGCCAGCGCCTCGCAGTCGCTGTAATGGCCGGCCGGGGCCAGCGCGAGCAGCCGGTTGCGGGCCGACCTGGCCAGGGCGTTCAGCGCCGCCGGGGCCGCCGGGGCGGCGAAGTCGAGCAGGTACTCGCTGCTGTGGTGCGAGCAGTCATACAGCCAGGCCCCCTGCCCCCGCCACGGCAGGCCGTGGGACCGGCCCTTCGCGTCCTTGACGCCCTCGAACCGCTCGGCGACGGGGCTGAGGATCAGCTTCCCCCCCGCCACGGCCAGCCGGCGGGCCGGGTTGCTCGAAAACAGCACGTCGCAGGCGAACACGCCGCCGGAGGGTCCCTCCCCCCCCGCGGCGATCCACCCCGCCGGCGGGTCCTGGCGCCCGGCGCGGGTCCACAAAACCTCCCGCCCGCTCCCGGCGCGGGCCGACCCGGCATACCCCCCGCGGAGGCCCTGGTGGACCCAGCCCCCGCCGGCGGCCGAGAGGCACTTGCCGGCGCCGATGAGGGCCCGGCCGGTGCGCCCGGCCAGGTCCAGCGACAGCGTCGCCCGGCGGATGCAGAGGGCGGTGTAGCGGTCCGGGTTGGAATTGCAGATCTTCAGCTTGACCCGCACGCGCGCCGAGCCCGCCCAGGCGGTCAGCCAGGCCTGGTAGGCGGCCTTCGCCGGGTCGGCTTCGAAGCGTCCGGCGGCCTCGACGGTCACCCGCAGCGGGCCGGCGTACAGCAGCTTCACCGACCCGGGCACGCCGGCGCGAAAGGTCCTCTCCTGCCACCGGGCGGGGTCGTCCCAGCCCGACCGCCCGGTCAGTCGAGTGCAGGCCAGCTCGCCGCCGGTCACCACGGGCCGCCCGCCCACCGAGACCCCTGCGAGCACCCCGAAGGGCCGCGTCCTCGAGACCGTCAAGCGGACCCGCCCGGTGTCGATCGTAACGGCCTGGTCGGAATCGTGGACCTTCAGCGCCGCCGCCGGGCGTGCCGTCGGCCTGGCCGCCTTCAGCACGTAGCCGCTGGTCCCGCTGGCGGCGACGTCGTCCTGGAAGTCCACCAGCACCCAGCGGAGGGTCCCGTCGGCCCCCGTCACCAGCGGGCTGACCTGGCAGGGGATCTCCTTCCCGCCGGCCTGGAAGAGTGCAAAGGGCTGGCCCGTCTTGAAGCGTCCGGGCGGCAGGGGGACGCCGCCGGAGATCGGCTCGCCGGTCCGGGCCTCCCCGGCCGATTCCCGAACGGTGAGCTTCAGCTCGAACCCCGCCGCGCCGCCGATCACGGGGAAAGCCAGCAGCACGGACAGCCCGACGCAGGCAGCCGCCGCAACCGCTGCCCCGTTCACTTTCCGCGCGAAGGGGTTCGGCCCGAAAGTCGGGGACGGATCTGCCGGTCCCATGCACGATCTAACCCCGGGCCGTCGGGGATGTTCCTGCCGGAACGCCCGGGAGGGCTCAATCGCTCGGCGGTGTTGCTGTGCGCTGAGGGACGGGGTGCTCGCCTGTTTCGTCGGCCCTGGTCGGAAAGAACTCTGGCAAACCTACACCCCCAAGCCTGCCATCCCTGTCGAGCCCAACAGGGGTTTTCCAACAGCCTCACTGTCCCCAGTTTGGAAACAGGGCCGAACGGTTGGTTGGACCGTTCGGCCCTGGTTTTGTCGGCCGGTGATGGGTGGTCGCCCTGGCGGTCAGTACGTCCAATGGCCGGGGACGAACCGCTGGATGGCGCGGGTCTCGTACCGGGCGGGGATCCAGACCTTCGTCGTCTGCGTCTCGTACCGATCGGGGATCCAGACCTTGGTCGTCTGTGCCGGCTGCACGATCACAACTTCCGTGCTGCCGTCGGCCTTGGCGATCGTCTTGGTGACGGCCGGGATGGTCTTGGGCTCGAAGTGGCCCGGCTGGACCAGCACTTGGCGGGCCTGTGTCTGGTAGTGTCCGGGCATGACCAGCACCTGCTGGAACTCGGTGACGTAGTGTCCGGGCACGTAGTGCCTCTGCGGGCGCTGATTGAGGATTCCGCCGATAATGTGCGACCAGTGTGGCCTGTGACGCCTGTGATGCCGGGGGCGGTGACGCCAGTGGGGCTGGGCCATCACGTTGGTCCCCGTCAGCATCAGCGTCCCCAGCAGAGCAGCTACGATCGTGCTTGTCTTCTTCGTGCGGGTCATGTCCTTTCTCCTTCTTCTTGGGTTTCGCTCTTGCCCTTACACGCCCCTCTACAAGCAACGCCCGTGCCACTGCGATTTCACACCGGCACAGCCGCCCGGGAGCACCGACGGACGTCTTTTGTTTCCAAAGGGTTGCGCGGGTTTATCGTCTCGCGCGCACAGCCGCTGCGTCGGGCCCCAAGCGTAGAATCCCCCACCAGCGGGGACTATGTCCCAGCAATCCCCGCCCCCAGTCGAGAAGCAAAACTGGCCAACTCAGGTGATCGCCCGATTGACAAATCTGCGATCGTGGGTACAATGTTTAGCCGGTCTGCTCCGCTTGGGGAGCGGCGGAGCCGGTCCACATCGGGGCGGGAGCGAACATCACTCACCCGGACCTTCATGCCCCCGGCCGCACCGGCCAAGTCCCGGTGCCCGGCACGGGCTTCGCTGGAACCGGCGCACAAGAGAAGGGAAAGGAGGCGCACGATGAATTGGCGAAGATTCGCTGTGGGTCTTGCGGTCGCATTGTCGGCCTGCGGGGCTTCGGATGCCCAGACTTGGGAGGTCACGCAAGTGGGCAGCATGTGCAGCTCCATGAGTTCCCCGCAGGTCTCCGGAGCGAACGTCGTCTGGGTCGGGTGGAGCGGAAGTTCGGACGAGATCTTCCTTTACGACGGGAGCACGACGACCCAGCTGAGCAGCGGTGTCGTCCCCGACGCCTCCGCCCACGTCTCGGGTTCGAACGTCGTCTGGAGCGCGCTTGACCTCGTCGATTTCGATGACGAGATCTTCCTCTATAATGGGAGCACCACGACCCCACTGACCAGCAACAGCTACATGGACGAGTGCCCCCGCGTCTCGGAAGGGAACGTCGTCTGGGCCGGGGCCCCTGATTTCGGCGATTACTAGATCTTCCTCTACGACGGGAGCACCACCCGGCAGCTCACGGACAACGACCACGACGATTACCTCCCTCCGGATTTCGAGCCCCGCATCTCCGGGGCGAACGCCGTCTGGGCCGGGAGCGACGGCAATGATTTCGAGATCTTCCTGTGCGTCGGGACCACGACGACCCAAC
>CAZNSB010000045.1:7989-17489 GCA_964575155.1 uncultured Planctomycetaceae bacterium
CTCCTATCCCGAGGTGTCGGGCCCCAACGTCGTTTGGAGTGGGTATGACGGCAGCGCTTACCAGGTCTTCCTCTACGACGGGAGCACCAGCACCACGACCCCACTGACCAGCTACGGTTTCCACGCTAATTTTCCCCAACAGCCCCAGGTCTGCGGGTCGAACGTCGTCTGGGCCGGGGAAGACCCCGCAGGTTCTGGTAGCGATATCTTCCTTTACGACGGGAGCACGACGACCCGACTGACCGACAACAGCCACGAAGACTACGCTCCCGACGTGTCGGGCTCCCACGTCGTCTGGATTGCGAGTGACGGCGGCGACTGTCACATTCTCTTCTCTAACGGGATCACCACGACCACAGTGGGCGACGCGTTCTATGCCGGTCAGTTCGGGCCCCAGATCTCGGACTGTTACATTACCTGGTCGACCTCGGGGGGCGACGTGTTCGTGGCCCACCCCCACAAGGGCGACGCCAACATCGACGGCTCGGTGGACGTTCTGGACCTGACCATCTTCGCCAACAACTTCGGCAAGACCAAGGCCAAATGGACGAACGCGGACTTCAACGGCGACGGCAAGGTGGACGTGCTGGACCTGACCATCTTCGCCAACAGCTTTGGCTGGAGCGGCGGCGGCGAACCCGAGCCCATCCCCGAACCCGCCACCCTGGCCCTGCTGGCCCTCGGCGGGCTGGCGTTGATCCGCCGCAGGCGATAGACTACTGAACTCCGCCCGGTTTCCCCCGGCCGGGTGGCTGTCAGTACCTCGTCCGCAGACGTCTCCCCCCGCGTCTGCGGGCGGGCTTTTTCATGGACGTTCCGCCAGGTCGATCTCGATGGGCAACAGCTCGGCCCCGGGTGGCTCCTCAGAACGCAATCCGGTAGCGGTAGTGGTTCGCCCGGCGCCAGTCCTCGGCGTCGGCCTCGCCGAAGCGGGTCAGGAACAGCACCACCTCGCCGGTCTCGCGGTCCTGGTAATAGCGGAAGTTGGATAGCTGCGTGGCCGGGGTGTCCTCCGCGCGCTTCCGGTCGAGGACGGTGATCGTCTCTCGGCGGAGGGCGAAGGGCTCCTCGCTCAGCTCGGCGATGACCAGCGGGCTTCGAGGCCCGTTGCCGCTGGGGCGCTCGCCGTCCACGCAGAGGTTCCCGATCCAGTACAGCTTCCCGTCGGCGATCGAGCGGAACGCCGCCGAGCCGCTGGAGGGCGATTCGATCGGCTCGCCATCGATGCAGCCCAGCGGCCGGGGGGAAGACCACGTCTGACCGTCGTCGCCGGAGAACGCCGCCCACTTGTACCCCGGGCGGTCGGGGAAGGCCCCGTTGTCGCCCCGGCAGATCATGGCGATCCGCCCGTCGCCCAGCTCCACGAGCGTGGGCTCGCAGAGCCCCCGGCAGGTCCTCTCCAGGTCGCCGGCGACCCGTCCGCCCGCCCGCCAGCCCAGCGTGCCGTCCGCGGCGTACTCGCCGATGATCGCCAGCGCCTCGTAAGCACGCGACCAGTAGCCCCGGTGGTGGACGAAGCGGCCCGCCTCGTCCACCAGCGGCTTCTGCGCGGGGAACAGGACCCGCCCACGCGACGTCTTGATCGGGAAGCAGAAGCTCAGCCCCACGCCCTCGGGAAAACCCAGCCTGGCCGCCACCGGCTCGCCCCAGGCGTCGCGGGCGAAGTCGCGCGTGCTGATCAGCAGCTCCCAGACGATGCCCTGGACGCGCTCGTCGTCGGGATAGAAGCCCCGCTCGTTCATCAACACCAGGGCCGACGCGTCCGCGTCGAAGTAGGCCGTCGGCTCGCAGTAGCGGACGCGCCCGCCGGGGGCCTCGCGGCTCTTGAACCGCAGGAGGGGCTCGGACCACGTCCGCCCGTTGTCGCCGCTGACGGTCTCGACGTAGTCGTCGGAGGCGTCGGAGTGATCCACCCGCCCGTACAGGTACATCAGCACCGGCTCGTCGGCGCTGACGTAGGTGACGAACCCGGGAAACACGCCGCGCCCGTCCTCCGGCTCGATGAACACCTCCCTGCTGAGGACCCTCATCTGCCGCTTCCCTTCGATCGCCCTGCCGGCCGCCGGGGGCGCATGAGGGCGTCCCAGCGGCGGACGATCCTGAGTTTCTTGTTGGCCTTCAGCAGCCGGTGGCAGTCGGGCAGGTCGAAGTCCTTCAGCACGCCGCGGACCATCGCCGACAGCGGCCAGCCCTGCACCGGGACCTGCGTCAGCTCGTGGTAGCTGCCCAGGGCGTCGTGGAGGGTGACGCGCTTGATGATCGGGTGGAGGCAGGCGGCGAAGGTGGCCCAGATCGACCCCAGCCCCCGCCCCAGAAGGTGCACGCCCCGGCAGCCTTCCGACGACAGCAGGTCCAGCACGCTGAGCAGGTCGTGCACCCGCCGGCCCGCATAGGGCTCGCCCAGCATCAGCCCGTGGGACGCGTACATGTAGTCGCTGCCGTACGCGGCGAAGAAGTCGTCGTCCGCGCAGGTCCGCGCCGCCAGTTGCCCGATGCCGCGGACGTCCACGGCCAGCAGCGGGCTCACCTTGGGGGCCCGTCCCTTGACGAACTCCCCCACGGCCGAGAGGTGCGGGACGTAGAGGGTCACCCGCGGGTATCGCGGGAAGCGGAAGGTGACCTCCTCCGGCATGCAGAGGTGAAGGAGTGCCTGGATGCCCGGCTCGGTCTCGACGGCGAAGGCCCGGCCCTGGCGCCGGGACGGGCCGGGCCAGTACGTCGGGATCCTGCGGTAGTGCGGCGGGGACTGCCGCGCGGGCAGGCCCAGGCGACGGCGGATCGCCGCACGCAGGGCCGTGGGCGAGAGCTTCTTCCTGGCCTGTGCCTTCTCGGCGGCCCGGTCGCGCGTGAAGTCAAAGACGCGTCGGACGCTCCTCATCCGGCGCACGTGTCCGGCCGGGGTGGCGTGGAGGGCCCGGACCGTTTCCAGCCGCTGACGCCCCGGCTCGCGCGCGGCGGCGCGGACGCCGGCGTGCTTGTTGAAGAACCGATACATCGCCTCGCGGTTCTCGCGATGGTAGCCGTGCTCGCGCGGGCCGATGAACAGCTCGACGTTCCCCGCCCGCCCCAGGATGCCGTACAGCCGGCGCAGCTCAGCGTGGATCGCCCTGAGCCCGCGGTCGTCGAAGAAGTCGTCGGCCTGGCCGAGCAGCAGCGTGGGGCGGGGCAGGTGGGCGATGAAGAAGTCGGCCATGTCAAGCCCGGCCGCCAGGAGCGACGGCGGGTGCTGCTCGGAGTCCTGCGGCAGCTCGTTCTCGAGGTTGTGGAGGTAGGTCGTGACGAAGCAGCCGGGAGCGGCCATGGTGAAGCGGCCGTCCAG
Source organism: uncultured Planctomycetaceae bacterium (assembly GCA_964575155.1). GTDB lineage: Bacteria > Planctomycetota > Phycisphaerae > SM23-33 > SM23-33 > CAZNSB01. The sequence continues at coordinate 11,309 of CAZNSB010000045.1, forward strand.
TGCCGTCAGCCAGGTGGTCATGGTCCCCCCGCCGGAGTTTCCGGTGACGCCGACGCGTCTGGGATCGACCTCCGGGCGGGCGAGCAGGTAGTCCAGGCCTCGGATGCCGTCCCAGGCCCGCCAGGCGCCGAGGAAATCGCCCAGGAGGTACATCTGGTTGCCCATCATGTTGTGTTCCTGGCAGCATCCCTGCGGGCGGGCGGCGCCGTCCCGGCGGGAGTACTGACCGCGCTCGCCCTGGCTGAGGGGGTCGTAGATCAGCACCACGTACCCCTGCCGGGCCAGGTTGGCCGAAAACGCCTGGTACAGGTCGTACGCCTTTCCCTCGCCGGCGTGCCCGCAGGCGCCCAGGACGGCGGGGCGCCGCCCCGCGGCGCCGACAGGAAGGTACAGGTTGGCGGTGACCGGCAGGGACGGCCGCGACTCGTAGATGACCTTCTCGATGGTGTACGCCCGCCGCCGGATCACCCCCGTGACGCGGGCGTTGAGGGGAGTGCGCGGGGGCAACGGCCCGAAGCACGCGCGGATCTTGCGGCGGAGGTCCGCCTGGAGCCGGAGCAGTTGGGCCTTCGTTCGGACGCGCGCCCGGGCGTCGGCCCGGCGGCGTGCCGCCTCCCGCTCGCGCTGCACGAAGTACTCGTGCACCATGTGGCCGTAGGGATGTTCCTCGGGCATGTCTGCCTCCTTCATCGCGCTGCCGGCTCCCGCCGGCCGAAGAAACGCGCGGATGCTTTCCTTTCCTGCCTGCCGGGATACCCGCGGCGCGCCCCGCCGGCAAGGGCATTTTCCCGCGCCGGCGATCCCCGTCCGCCCCCGCCGCCGGCCCACTCAGCGGAGCTTCTTCCATTCATCGACCATGGCCAGCGTGTTCTCCCACGGCCAGTGGTTGCGGATGCTGTTGGTGACGCCGAGGATGAACCCCCGCCGGCCGAAGACGTCGACGGCGTCCCGGACGGCCCGGCGGGCGGGGGCGCCGGTTTTCCGCCCGAGGTGTCCGGGGCTGCTGACGCCGGTCCAGAGGCAGGCCTTATCTCCCAGGGCGGCGCGGACGTCGGCGTGGCTGCACCGGCTGAGGACGGTCTCGAAGCCCTCCACGCAGTCGAACCCGACCCCGGCGATGGTCCCCAGCAGCGGCTTCATGCCGGTGACGACGCGGTAGTAGATGCACACCCCGGCCGCGCGGGCGGCGGCCACCTCGGCGCGCAGCAGCGGCGCCACCACCCGGCGGAAGATCGCCGGCGAGAAGAAGTTCGTCTGCTCGTACCCGCCGAAGCGCTTCAGGATGTCCACGCCGGCCTCGGCGAGCAGGCGGATCCGCGCCAAGGTCACCGCGTGATCGATCCCCGCCAGCCGGGCGAACGACTCCGGGTGATCCACCGCCACCAGCACCATCTTCTCGGCGCCCATGACGAACATCAGCGTCGCCAGCCCCACCCCCGCCAGCCCGCGGACCGCCACGCCGGCGGCGGCGGCCAGGGCCTTGGCTTCCTCGATGCCGGCCCGGGCGCGGTCCAGGTCGGCGCCGGCGGGCGGGGCGTGGACGTACCGGAAGGCGTCCACGTCGTCGGGGGACTTGATGAGGGGCTCGAACGCGTGGCTGGCGGCGAAGTCGCCCCAGGGCAGGTCCATCCCGTAAGGCCAGTCCGGCGTGTGGCGGACGCCCATGCGGAGCGTCCCGGCCGGGGTCTGGTATTCCTTGTAGAGCACGGCCGGCTCGCCGTCGGCCAGCCAGGTCCGCGCGGTGACCTCCGGGTGCGAGGCGGCGGGCAGGCCGACGTCCACCACCGGGTCGGTCCCCAGGTCCAGCCCCAGGCGGAGGCGCTCCTGGGGGCGGGCGAGGTCGTACCCGGGGACCCTCAGGTTCGCGTTGAAGTAGATCGAGCAGGGCAGGTAATCGGGCTCTGCCCGGGCGAAGGCGGCGAGGATCCGCTCTTTCGAGGTCATCGGCGCGCTCATTACCCCGCCCCCTCGCCGCTGGAACCGGGCGGGTAGGCGTCCTGCCGCAGGGAGCCGACCTGGCGGCGCCAGAGCCCGGCGTAGACGCCGTCGCGCCGGAGCAGCTCGGCGTGGGTGCCCCGTTCGACGATCCTCCCGGCCCGGAAGGCGACGATGAGGTCAGCGTCACGGGCCAGCGACAGCCTGTGGGCGACCATGAATGTGGTCCGCCCTCGCGCCAGCCGGTTGATCGCCGCCATCACCTGCTCCTCGCTGGCGGCGTCGAGGCTGCTGGTGGGCTCGTCCATGATGAGGATGGCCGGGTCCTTCAGGAAGGCGCGGGCGATGGCGATGCGCTGGATCTCCCCCCCCGACAGCCCCACGCCGCGCTCGCCCACCTCCGTGTCGTACCCGTTCTCGCCGGCCAGGATGAAGCCCTCGGCGTTGGCGTCGCGGGCGGCGGCGCGGATCTCCTTCTCGTTCGCCCCCGGGCGGCCGTAGAGAATGTTCTCCCGGATCGACCCGGAGAACAGCACGGGCTCCTGGGGGACGACGGCGATGGCCTTCCGCAGCGAGCGGACCTTCAGGTCGCGGATGTCCCGTCCGTTGATGAGGACGCGACCGGCCTGGGCGTCGTAGAACCGGGGCAGCAGGCTCATGAGGGTGCTCTTGCCGGCGCCGCTCTCTCCGACGAGGACGATCCTGCCCCCCGGGGGGGCGTCGAAGTCCACCTCCCGCAGCGCCACCACCGGGTCTTCCGCGGGGTAGGCGAAAGAGACGTTCTCGAATCGCACCGCCGGCGCGCCGTCCAGGGCCAGGGGCTCGGCCCAGGTGGCCTCGATGATGTCGGGCTCGGTGTCGAAGAAGTCGAACACCCGATCGGCGGCGGCCGCCGCCCGCTGAAGCCGCGTGTACAGCCGGGCCAGGAAGTTCATCGGGCTCATCACCCGCCCGGTGTACATGAAGAACAACTGAAGGTCCCCCACCGTCACGCCGCCGCCGGAGATCATCCGTAACACGCCGTACCCCAGCACGATCGCCAGCGCCAGCAGCCGAGTGATCTCCGAGGAGGCGTGGACGAACCCCGCCAGCAGTTGCTGGCGCAGGGTGTGCCGGCGGAGTTCCTCGGCCTCGTCGAGGACGTGCCGCTCCTCGCGGGGCTCGGCGGTGTAGGACTGGACCTCGCGGATCATGCCGATCCGCTCCTGGACGTGCCCGCTGATTCGGGCGACGGTCTCTCGCTGCTTCCTCGTCGCGCGCCGCATGGGCCGGCGCACCAGCCGGGCCGTCACCACGAACAGCGGGGTGGCGGCAAAGGCCACCAGGGCCCAGCGCCAGTCGAGCCAGAAGAGGGTCGCGGTGACCGTGACCGCCACGAGCACCTCCTGGGCCAACTGGACCATGACGATGTCGAAGGCCTCCTGGGCGGCCTGGACGTCGGCGATGACGCGGGCGACGATCGCCCCGGTCGGTCGCTGGGTGTGAAAGCCGAGGCTGAGGCGCTGGAGGTGGCGGAAGAGGCGGAAGCGGATGTCGCGGACGGCGCTGGCGGCGGCGCGGTGAGGGAAGTAGAACCGCCCGAGCGTGGCCGCCCAGTGGACGACCATCAGCCCGCCCAGCAGGGCCGTGATCCACCCCCAGCGCACCCAGGCCTCGCCCGCCTCGATCCGCCCGCCCAGGAAGGGCGTGCAGACGCGGTCGATGACGTACTTGAGGTACCAGGGGATGAACAGCCCCAGCACCACCCGCAGCAGCCCCGTCACTGCCCCGCCAGCCAGCGACCGCCAGTACGGCAGCGAGAAGGCCAGGAAACGCCACAGGTGCCTGAGGCTGACGCTCTCGCGACGCCCGTCCGAATGTCTCGACACCGCCAAGGCCAACTCCCGCCGCCGGCGTTCCCGGCCGGACAGGTACGATTCCTACCGCCGAGGCCCGCCGATGGCAAGGGCGGCCCGGGGATCGGCCTCAACGCAGTCCGGCCAGGACGCGCTCGATGGCGCCCTTGATCGACCGCTCGATCGCCGGGGTGTACACGCCGCGCGTCGGCTCGTACCCGCCCTCGGCGTACATCGCCGCCGTGGGAAGATAGAAGTAGTGCCCCTCGCCGTACGCCGCGCACCCCACGAAGTGCTCCGGCAGGAGCCGCTGGGCGTAGAGCTGGTACTCGACGACGCATTCGCCCGGGAGGGAGAGCACGTGCACGGCGGGTCCGAGGCTGAGGCGGGAGATCCGCGGGCGGCGCCACTGCTTCCACTTCCGCAGCAGCACCAGCCGGCGGGCGTGGAAGTTGGCAAGCTGCCGGCTGCCTGCTGCCTTCAGCCCGCGGCGATGCGCCGTCGCGGTGCAGGCGCGGTTCAGCGGCAGCTCGAAGCGCGCGTGGGCGAAGGCGAGCGGCGCCCTCGCTTGGGGCTCCAGGGCCCGGACGTTCGCGACCATCGCCTCCCCCAGCCGCCGGCCGAGCACCGCCAGACTCCTGGCCTTCCTCGCGTAGGTGTACTTCCCGAAGGTGACGTCGGCCCCGCAGCCGGTGAAGTACACGTGCACGCCCTCGCCGCCAGTGGCTTTTTCGAGGCGCCTCAGCGCCGCCCCCGGGACGTCGGAACCGACCCTGTCTCGCCTGTACGAGCACGTCGGGTGCGAGCCGTAGAAGTGAAGCGTCGCGATCAACCCCCCGCCGCGCGAGACGAAGCCGATCGTCCGCAGCAGCGGATCGATCTTCCCGACCGGCTGGCGCTGGAGCTTGGGGTCGGAGCACATGCTGAATCGCATGGCCCAGACCTTCCCGTCGGGTCCGACGAGGCGGCGGTTGGACGCCAGGCGCGCCGCGCGGCGCTCGGCCGTGGCCAGGGCGGCGACGGCTCGCCAGGCGCCTCGGCGGCCCGGTCGGACGGCGCGGCGGACGGCGTCGGCCAGCTCGCCGCTGATCCGCGCCCAGTAGGCCGGATCGAGGTACCCCGCAAACCCGTGGGCCCGCAGCAAGGCGTCCATCTCCGGGGCGGGCAGGACGCTGTCGTGCTGGTGGACGGCGTGGACGAGGACGCGCGCGGGCGGCGCCCCGGCCGCCCGCCCCAGCAGCCGACGCCACTGCCGATGGGCCCCGCCCCAGAGGAAGATGAAATCCACCGCCGCCAGCACGGCCCGCCCGGCCCCGTCGTCCAGGACCACCCCGCGGACGTAGAGGGGCGAATCGACCTTCCGGTTGACGCCGTAGGCGATCGGATGCCCCACCGGGGGGGTGACGTCCACGAGGAACGGCGCGACCCGCAGCGATGCCCGGTTCTCTGCGCTCATGTTCTCACTCCCCGGCAAACTGCCCGCGCCACGCGCTGAGCAGGTCGTCCTTCGCGCCCTCGATGAAATAGAATTTCCCGCGGACGGTCCGCGACTCGCCGGCGGCCAGCGGGCCGAAGTCCACCACGGCGTGCACGCAGTCGGCGGGGTGGCGGTTGCTGACGTAGGCCGTCCGCTCCCAGTACATGCCCGCGGCGCACGAGCCGTCGCGGGCCTCCCGCAAAATCAGCCCGTGATCGACCCGCCCGTCGCTTCCCCGCCCCAGCAGCCGCGCCCCCGGCGGGGTGTGAAGCTTCGTCGCAGGCACCGGAAACCTCAGCCACCGGCCCCCGCGGCGGGCCCACGTCAACGTCTCGTTCGGGCAGCCGCGGGCCTGGAGGTCGAACTCGCTCAGCGGGCGGACGCAGGCGATGGGGCGGCGCCACTCCTGCGCCGTCTCGCCGGAGAACCGCAGGCACTGCTGCACGGCGCACGCGCCGGGCGCGGCGACGTGCGTCGTCAGCCTCATCCACATGTCCACGCCGTCCTCGGCCGGGCGGAAGAAGAACTGCCGCTCGACGCGGCCGCCGCTATCGAGCCCCCGGGCCCGCGCCGACCCGCCGGCGAAGCTGCGGAAACGAAGCTGGATGGGATCGTGGGCGTCCGGCTGGTCGTATTGGGCCCGCCAGCCCTTGCCGAAGGGGTCCGCGCGTCCGGCCGGCAGGGGATCGCCCCCCGCCGGCATGTCCGCAGGGCGGCGACAGGCCGGAAGGTCGTCGATGCCCGCCAGCGGCTCAGGCGACGTCTCGGGGCGGTGCTCGATGAAGCGATACCCGACGTACAGGTCGCTGCGATCGCCCCAGAAGAAGGTCGCGCACTGGGCGCCGGGGTCCGACAAGACGACAACACATTCCGCCATGGTCTATTTCTCCCACGCGATGGAGTAATCGCGCCGCTCCGGGCGGGGGTGCCCCCC
>CAZNSB010000046.1:0-701 GCA_964575155.1 uncultured Planctomycetaceae bacterium
CGGCGGCCCCGGTGGCGTCCTTGCCGAAGTTGTTGGCCAGGGCGGCCAGGTCCAGGACGTCCACGTCCCCGTCGTAGTCGAAGTCGCCCTGCAGCCACGTCCGGTCGGGCTTGCCGAAGTTGTTGGCGATGGCCGCCAGGTCCAGGACGTCCACCTCCAGGTCGCAGTTGGCGTCGGCCTTGATGGTGACCTCGATGGTCGCCGTGCCGGTGGTGGTGCCGCCGTCGTAGCCGTAGCGGATGGGCCCGCCGAGGGCGAAGCCCGCGTGGTCGTCGAAGGTGGCCCCGTCGAAGCCGGCGATGCCCGTCAGGTCGTTGCCGCTCTGAAGGACGGTGAACTCCAGGCCGTTGATGGCCGTCAGCGTCACCGCCGGGTCGGCGACGGTCACGTGCAGGGAGGCGTTCTCCAGCCCGGTGGCCGCCCCCGTCACCAGCAGCTTGTCGGCGGTGCCGGCGTTCAGCTCGGCGGCCAGGACGGCGCTGCCGTCGAAGGCCAGGTCGCCGTCGACGGTCAGGGTGCCGATGCTGGCGCCGGGGCTGATTCGGCTGCCGTTGGCGGTCAACTGGTAGGAGCCGTCCTCGACCCGGATGGCCCCGTCGCCGGCGAGGTTGTTGGTGACGATCCAGGTGCTGGTGTTGGCCGGGTCGTCCAGGCACAGGGTCGCGCCGGTGCGGACGTCAACGGTTCCCGTGCCCAGCGAG